>JASGMZ010000079.1 GCA_030156305.1 Bacteroidales bacterium
TTCGGTTCATATCTTTGCCTGCCTGTCCTCTCGCCTGAGGCGAGACGGATAAATCCTCCTCCAGCGGGTGAATTCGGCAGACAGGTTGTGTACTTTATTGCATGAGGGTTTCATAAAAATATCATATCATTTTTAGAAATTTATAATATTACAAATTATTTAACGATAAAAAAAGAGCGCTCTAATGGCACTCTTTCATAAAAATTTAAAAACTTTTTTTAATCAATTATATCAAACCCGGTATAAGGCCGCAAAACTTCAGGAATAACAACACCTTCGGCTGATTGATTATTTTCCAGCAAAGCGGCTAATATTCGGGGTAAAGCCAATGCACTGCCATTAAGGGTGTGAGCTAATTTGGTTTTCTTCTCTCCTTCTTCTTTAAATCGTAGTTTTAACCGGTTAGCCTGAAAAGCTTCAAAATTGGATACAGAACTTACTTCTAACCATTTTTGCTGAGCTGCTGAATACACTTCAAAATCATAGGTGAGTGCAGAAGTAAAACTTATATCACCCCCACAAAGTTTTAAAATACGGTATGGGAGATTCAGTGATTTTACAAGACTCTCCACATGATTTAACATTTCCTGTAACGTTTCATACGATTTATCGGGATGTTGAATCTGAACAATTTCTACTTTATCAAACTGATGTAAGCGATTTAAACCACGTACATCTTTACCGTATGAACCGGCCTCACGTCTGAAACAAGGGGTGTAAGCAGTCATTCTTATCGGGAAATCCTTTGCCGATAAAATCTTGTTACGATAGATGTTGGTTACAGGAACCTCGGCTGTGGGAATTAAATATAAATTGTCCAGGGCAACATGATACATTTGTCCTTCCTTATCGGGCAATTGCCCGGTACCAAAACCCGAATCTTCATTCACCATTAAAGGGGGAAGCACTTCATGATATCCTGCTTCAATAGCCTTATCTAAAAAATAATTGATTAAGGCCCGCTGTAGCTTTGCCCCTTTTCCTTTATATACGGGAAACCCACTTCCTGTGATCTTATTCCCTAATTCAAAATCAATAATATCGTATTTTTTAGCCAAATCCCAATGAGGTAAGGCATCTTGAGCTAATTCGGGTTTAGTTCCTCCGCTCTTTATTTCCACATTATCCTGTTCTCCTTTTCCGGGAGGCACTGATTCGTGGGGAATATTAGGCAGCTGAACCAATAACAAGTTTAGTTGTTCTTCAATTTTATTTAACGATTCAGACTGTTCTTTTATATTTTCTTTGATTTGGGCATTTTTTTCTTTAACCTTAGTTGCTTCCTCAACTTTGCCATTTTTAAAAAGCTTCCCAATTTCCTTCGAAAGTTTATTTAATTCCGCTTTATGATCATCCATAGCTGCTTGTGTTGATCTTCTTTCTTTGTCAAGCGCAAGAATTTGGCCTGTAATTTTAGTAGCATCAAAATTTTTGATTTTCAAACGCTCAATAATAAAGTCTCTGTTTTCCTGGATAAATCGTAAGGTTAGCATGTTGGTTAAATATATAATAGGGTTTAAAATAAAAAATCTCCATATTTTATACTAAAACTAGCAAAAACAGGAGATTCAAAATTACGTAAAAAATATCTTAATCTTCGAAGGGAACAACCGAAACAAATGATTTATTGCCTCTACGACGTTTAAATTCAATTTTTCCATCAATTAAAGCAAATAAAGTATGGTCGTTACCCATACCTACATTTTCGCCCGGATAATGTTTTGTTCCTCTCTGGCGGACAATAATATTACCGGCTTTAGCCGCTTGTCCTCCATACAACTTTATCCCTAATCGTTTGCTTTCCGAATCGCGGCCGTTACGTGAACTACCTGCTCCTTTTTTATGTGCCATGTGTCAAAATATTTTTAATTAAGCAATAATGTCTTGTACCTGTATTTGGGTAAACATTTGACGGTGACCGTTCTTAACCTGATACCCTTTTCTTCGTTTTTTCTTAAAAACAATTACTTTATCACCTTTTTGGTGAGCCAGGATTTTAGCGGAAATTTTTGCATCTTTCACGGTAGGTTTTCCGACTTTTACCTTGCCGTCATCATCTACCAGCAAAACTTTCCCGAACTCAACAGTAGATCCTTCTTCTCCTTCTAAACGGTGAACAAAAATCTTACTATCTTTCTCTACCTTAAACTGCTGGCCTGCTATGTCAACTATTGCGTACATCTATTTAAATTTTAACCGTTTGTTACCAATTTTGGGAATGCAAAAATATAAAAGTTTCTTTGATTAACAAAGAAACAAACTTTAATTTTTTGCTTTCAATAAATTTTTTTGTATCTATTAACGGGCAAATATAAAAAAAAGCTTTCTATAAAAACCCATATCAATTGAATTAAAATTTAATAAATGATAAAATAATCAATAACTTTGCAAAAAGTTAAAAAAGACAGGATGGCTATAAAATTTTTTCATACACCTAAAAATAAAAGGTTTAATTACGCGCCTTTATATTATGATGAGCAAAAAGAGGAGCTGGAAAAAAGGGTACGTCAAATTAACAGAGAATTGGGGGTAGAAGACTTGTCCGAATCGGACAAACCTTATATTCCCAACATTAAAGGGCAAATGCGCGGTACTTTAAAACGAAAAAACGAAGAGAGAAAAAAATCCAATTTACGGCTGGCTATAATACTTGTTGTTTTACTAGCTATTATTTATTTCTTATTATTATATTAAATCTCGTATTTTCATGGCAGATATCATTCAGCTTTTACCCGATTCCGTTGCTAACCAGATAGCTGCCGGAGAGGTTATACAACGGCCTGCTTCGGTAGTAAAAGAATTGGCAGAAAACGCTGTAGATGCAAAGGCTGATCGTATAACCGTTAATATTAAAGATGGGGGAAAAACTTTAATTCAGATTATTGATAACGGAACAGGCATGTCGGAAACCGATGCCCGGTTGGCTTTTGAAAGACATTCTACCTCCAAAATACAACATGCAGATGATCTTTTTGCTATAAAAACCATGGGATTTAGAGGAGAAGCATTAGCTTCTATCGCTGCCATTGCTCATATTGAGCTAAAAACAAAACAAGCCCACGAAGAAATTGGTACTCATATCCAAATAGAAGGTTCAAAAGTGGTTAGCCAGGAACCAACAAGTTGTACAACCGGTTCGAACTTTGCCATTAAAAACCTGTTTTACAATGTACCGGCACGCAGAAAATTCTTAAAATCAAATACGGCTGAATTCGGGCATATTATTAATGAATTTCAAAGAATAGCCCTTGCAAATCCCGATATAGAATTTAAGCTTTATCATAACGAATCTGAAGTTTATATTTTACCCAAATCAAATATCCGTCAACGAATCGTTGCTATTTATGGTAAAAAAATAAACCAAAATCTAATACCCTTAGAAACAAACACAAGTATTGTTTCTATAAAAGGATTTATTGGTAAACCAGAAAATGCTAAAAAAAAGCCAGGCGAGCAGTTTTTCTTTATCAATAACCGATATATGCGAAACCCATATCTGAATAAAGCAATTTTAAATGCTTACGATCAAATTTTACCTCCTAATACTATTCCTTCGTATTTTTTATATTTAGAAGCTGATCCTGCCACTATTGATGTTAATATTCATCCTACCAAAACCGAAATAAAATTTGAAAACCAACAAGCTATATGGCAATTTTTACACTCATCAATAAAAGAAAGCCTCGGCAAAAACAATATGGTCCCCTCCATTGATTTTAACCAGGAACAAAGTTTTGATATTCCTGTAATTTCAAAAGACACCCAAATTCATACTCCAAAAATCGATATCGATCCAACATTTAACCCTTTTAAAAACAACAAATTTGCCAGCAAAGGACAAAAAAACACAAAATTTTCTTTAGAAAAGGACAATCTGACTAACTGGGAAAATCTTTATCAGGGTTTTGAAAAAGAAAATAAACCCGATGATGAATTTTCTGTCCTTTCTAACCTTGATACACAGACAACTATTAATGATAACAAACAGGGAGAGAATGTTTTTCATTTTAAAAACAAATATATTTTAACGCCTGTTAAATCGGGACTGATGATTATTGATCAGAAAAAAGCGCATGAACGCATATTATTTGAAAAATTTATACATTCCCTAAAAACCAATATGGCTGTAACACAAAAAACTTTATTTCCCAAAACCATCGAATTAGATGCCAAAGACCATGAATTATTACTTAGTTTAAAAGACGAAATGACAGCTTTAGGTTTTGACATTGAAGATTTTGGGGGGCATGCAATTATTGTAAACGGGATGCCCGCAGATTCAGGAAACCAGGAACCGGCGCAAATAATTGACAAATTTTTAAATGAATACTTAAGCGGAGAAACAGATTCAAAACAGTTTGCCAAAGAATCCCTGGCCAAAGCCTTAGCCAAAGCTTCGGCTATAAGCTCAAATCAACCACTTACCCATGAAGAAATGCGCGAAATGATTGATCTGCTTTTTGCATGCGAACAACCTAACTATTCACCTTTTGGCAAAAAAATTGTAACCATCATCAAAACAGAAGAAATTGAAAAACGTTTTTAATAATTGAGATTGATAAAAATAAACCTATGCATACACGATTTAATAATATTCCTCCCGTAGTAAAAAACATCATTATTATAAATGTAATCATGCTTTTAGCTACCTGGGTTTTAGGCAATTCGTTCGGGATTGAATTAACACAGGTTTTAGGATTACATTATTTTAAATCTGAATTATTTCATCCATACCAATTTGTCACCCACATGTTTATGCATGGTGGATTATGGCACTTATTTTTTAATATGTTTGCCCTGTGGATGTTTGGACGAGTGTTAGAATCTGTTTGGGGGAGCAAACGCTTTTTTATCTATTTTATCGTTACCGGATTAGGAGCAGCAGCTCTACATACTTTTGTTATCCACTTACAAATGACAAGTATTTTAAATGATATTAAAGCATTTAACAATACCCCATCACCAGAAGCTTTAGCTATATTAGTTAAAAACCATTTCCCTGAGTATTACTCACAAGTTTACAGCAAATTATTAGACGGATGGTATTCAAGCCCGGATAATCCGAACTATATTATCAGAGCAAAACAATTCTTAAACGAGTTGGTCAATTTTAAAATGAATATTCCTACGGTAGGTGCTTCAGGGGCAGTATTTGGAATACTACTTGCTTTTGGTATGCTTTTCCCTAATACGCAATTAATGCTTCTATTCCCACCTATCCCTATTCGGGCTAAATATTTTGTAATCATGTACGGGGCTTTAGAATTATGGCTCGGCTTAACACAACCCGGAAGTAATGTTGCACACTTTGCACACTTAGGTGGCATGTTATTTGGATTCTTTTTGATTAAATACTGGAAAAAAAGCAGGTCTGATTTTTATTAATAACTGTTAACTGCCAGGAATAAAACAAAATAAAGAAAAATATGGGTATAACAGACGAAATAAAACAGTCATTTAAAAGTGGAAACAACTTAATTAAATTATTATATATAAACATAGCTGTCTTTTTGGCAGTTAAAATTGTCGGGGTAATATTCTTTTTACTCTCGGCTGAGCAAACTTTTTCTTTTGCTAAGTGGTTTGCTGTTCCGGCCGATTTTTCAAATCTTATTTTAAAACCCTGGACTATTTTTACCTACATGTTTTTACATTTGGATTTTTTTCACATTCTGTTTAACATGTTATGGTTTTATTGGTTCGGAATGATTTTTTTAAGCTATTTTGATGAAAAAAAATTACTGAGTCTTTATCTTGTTGGTGGATTAGCAGGTGCTGCACTATATATTTTGGCATTTAATATTTTTCCTGTTTTTTCAAATGTTTTACCTAATTCTCTTGCATTGGGAGCATCAGCATCTGTAATTGCTATTGTTATTGCCGTATCGGTTTATGCCCCCGATCATACCGTTCATCTTTTATTTTTAGGGCCTGTAAAATTAAAATATATTGCTATTGTAACCATCGCTATTGATATTATAAGCATCGCATCATCCAACGCAGGTGGCCATATAGCACATCTCGGAGGTGCTTTATATGGTTATTTATTTGTTCAGCAATATAAAAAAGGAAAAAACATAAATAAGGGATTCGACCGGTTTATGGACAAACTATTTACACTTTTTAAACCTAAGCCTAAAATTAAAGTCACCTACAAACGGCCAATGACTGATATTGAGTACAATAAAGAAAAAGTAAAAAAACAAAAAGATGTAGACCGCATCCTTGATAAAATTGCCAAATCAGGGTATGACAGCCTGACAAAAAAAGAAAAAGAAATTTTATTTAAAAACAGCCATTAAAATCTTTTCTAATAAAACATAAACCCTCTCTCCTTTTGCTTAATTAAACCATAAGTTGTAATTTAGATATAAGAAACAAAAAGGTACTTATCTTGAAAAATATAATTTATAAGATATTAAAATATCTAAACATTATTTTTATAGCAGCCTTACTGCTTGCATATCTTTCGGTTTATATAAGCCCGGCAAAGGTTTGGATTTTAGCTTTTTTTGGCCTTGCTTATCCTTTTTTGCTAATCATAAACTTATTATTTTTAATATTTTGGATAGCTAAACAAAGACTTTTTTTAATCTTTCCTCTTATTGCCATTTTATCCGGATGGAATTATTTAAACACTTATATCCAAATCCCATTAAATAAAAAAAACCAAAAAAAAGAATCTGTTGAAGAATCATTTAATCTTCTTTCTTTTAACGTCAGGTCTTTTGATTTGTACCAATGGAGCGAGAAAGAAACAACAAAGGATGAAATTTTTCAATTTATTAATAACGGAAATTTTTCAATCATCTGTTTTCAGGATTTTTTTACAAGAAATAAAGGAGATTTAAGTGAAACCGATATTCATAAAAAATTAAACCATCAATACCAATCACACATAGGGTACGCTGTTGAAAATACAAATCAAAACTTAGGCGTTGCTACTTATAGCAAGTATCCCATTGTAAATCAAGGTATCATTAGATTCAGCAAATCTTTTAACGTAAGTATTTATACCGATATTGTTATGGGAGCTGACACCTTAAGAGTTTTTAACATACATCTGCAATCAATCCGGTTTAATGAAGATAATTATAAATTTATTACCAACAGCAAAACACTGAAGGAAGAAGAAAAGCTCAAAGAAATAAAAGATATCTCAGCCCGATTAAGAGATGCCTTTATTAAACGTGCCAACCAGGCAGAAACACTGTCAAAACTTATAAAAAAATCACCTTACCCGGTAATTTTATGTGGCGATTTTAATGATGTTCCGGTTTCATATACCTATCAAACATTAAAGAGCAATCTTAAAGACTCATTTGTTAGCGCAGGACAAGGAATCGGAAATACTTATATCGGCAAATTCCCTTCGTTCAGAATCGATTACATCTTTTACAGCAAAGAATTAGAGTGCAAATCGTTTAATATACACAATGTAAGGCTCTCCGATCATTATCCATTAACTGGTGAATTCTATCTTAATTAATTCATTTTTTTATATATTTGGCTTTTGTTATTCCAACTTATTATGAATAATTTATACTACTTTTTATTATTCAATAAAAAACTTTTAAAAGTATTACTAATTGGTTTGTTGATGTTTACTATCACTAAACTGATATTTATTTTCCGTTTTGGAAGTTTATCAACTTTTATAGATTACTCAGGAGATATTCCACATTTGATTTTTAATAGTTTGCGTTTTGACTTACAATCAATTGCTTATTTGTTGTTATTTATTTTCATCATTAATTTTGTTTTCTTTTTCTCCAACACAGAGAAAGTTATAAAAACCATAAATAAAATATCTGTTGCTTATATTTCTATCATATTTACTTTTGCACTTTTTTTATTAATTGCAGATCAACAGTTTTATTCTTTCTTTAAATTGCATTTTAATTCTGTAGTTTTTGATTTTTTTGATGAAGAGCCCAAATTACTTATGAAAAGTATGTGGCAGGAACATCCAATATTACTCATTCTGGTTATTGTAATCATTGCATCCTTAATAACCAGGTACTTTGTTAAAAGAATTTATTATAAAACTAAACTCAACATTAACTCTTTTAACTTTGTTGTCAGAATTGGAATTACTATTTTAATAGGTGGTATTTATTTTTTAATGATAAGAGGCTCTACAGGAACTTTCCCCTTACAAAAAGAGGATATGAATGTTTCAGAAAATGAGTTTGTAAATACCTGTGTTACAAACGGATTATTTTCTCTTAAAGAAGCATATGCAGAAGTAAAAAAAGAATTTAAGATAGATCATCCTGATGACATATTAAAAAATTATGGGTTTAATTCCTTTCATGAAGCTTTTGCTGCTTATAAAGACATATCTGTAGATTCAATAAAAAATAAAAGCCCTGAAGAATTACTTTTTAAAACATCTCATTTAAACCAACAAAAGAAAATGTACAATGTTATTTATTTGATAATGGAAAGCATGAGTAATCATTTTCTTAATTTCCATAGTGAAAAATATAATTTACTTGGGCGTCTGGAAAAGCATTTCAATGATGATATTCTTTTCAGAAACTTTCAATCATCATCCAATGGAACCCTTAATAGCCTGGAAAATATAATTTTAAACTCTCCATACCATCCTATCTTTGACACTAAATATAGGTTCAACAGTTATGATTTATCCATTGCTAAACCCTTTAAGGATGCAGGATATAAAACCCTTTTTGTAACAGGAATTGAATTGGGATGGAGACATCTTAATGAAGCTCTTAAAAATCAATACATAGATAAAATTTATGGTAAAAAAAGTATTTTAAGAAATTATCCTAATGCAAAAAGCAATCATACTTGGGGTGTTTATGATCATTGTGTTCTGAATTGTATTTTTGATCAGTTGTCAAAGAGTGATACAGCCTTGTTTATTTTATCTCTTTCTTCAACCAATCATACTCCATATGAATTACCAGAAGATTACAAACCTTTTCCTATAGATGAGTCTATAAGTAAAAATCCGAAAATTATTGTTGATAAAAAAAGGTGTATGGAGATTTTAACTGCTTACCAATACAGTAATGATGCTCTAGGAGCTTTTATGGATAAGATAAAATCATCAGATCTTGCAAAGAATACAATTGTAATTATAACAGGAGACCATAATAACAGATCGCTTTTATCCTATAGTAAAGAAGCAGAAATGAAGTATAAATACTCTGTCCCTTTTTACCTGTATGTACCTGATGAGTTAAAAAAAGAACTTTATATTGACATCCAAAGATGGGGTTCTCATTATGATATTATTACTTCTGTTTATCCTTATGTGTTAAACAATATTAAATATTCTGATCTAGGACAAAACCTTTTTGACAAAGAGATACCTTCATCTGAATATTACAGTATTAATGATGCTCAGTTACTTTATGAAGAGGGCTCTAATATAGAAAGTATTAATAGAAAAATTAGGGCCAGGGAAGCTATTGTAAAATATTATTATAGTTCTGCCATTTATAATCAACCTATAAATTAATGTGTAAGTTTAAAAGGTAAATTATCAAGGTCTACATTTCCTCCGGAAATAATTATTCCTACTTTTTTACCTTTAAATAGCCTGTTGTTTTCTATCACAGCAGCGAGAGGAACTGCAGAAGAAGGTTCAACAATAATCTTCATTCGTTCCCAAATCATTCGCATAGCTTCAACAATGGTTTCTTCTTTTACGGTTAATATATCATCTAAATTTTCCCTAATAATTTGAAAAGTTAATGGGCTTAAAGAAGTAAGTAACCCATCTGCTATGGTATTAGGTTTTAAGGCAGGAATCAACTTTCCCTGCTTAAATGAGCGATAAGCATCATCGGCATTTAATGGTTCGGCGCCAAATACTTTAATCCCTTTTTTAATCGCTTTTGCTGCAATTGAAGTACCGCTTATTAAACCGCCTCCACCCACAGGTGCTATTATGACATCTAAATCAGGATAATCTTCTAAAAACTCTTTTGCTGCGGTTCCCTGTCCGCAAATCACATTAAAATTATGATAGGGATGAATAAAGGTAGCTCCGGTTTTTTGCTGAACGATGTCGAGTGTTTTTTCTCGGGCTTCCAGTGTAGAATCGCAAAAGGTAATTTCGGCTCCATAGCCTTTAACTGCTTTTTTCTTAATAGCAGGAGCACTTTCGGGCATCACAATATACGCAGGAATATTCATTTGCCGGGCAGCAAGGCTTAAAGCAGCCGCATGGTTTCCTGACGAATGCGTAGTAACTCCTTTTTTTGCTTCATCAGCAGTTAATTGGCGCACAGCATGGGTTGCACCACGAAATTTAAAAGCACCAACTTTTTGAAAATTTTCACACTTAAAATATAAATGAATACCTACAATATTATTAATGCCCGTTGAAGAAAGAACCGGAGTGCGATGTACAAATGGCAGAATTCTTTCGTGTGCTTTTATAATATCTTCATATACCGGAATTTTATCAGTCATAACTTATGTATCATTTTATTGAATTGTATCTTTTTCTATCTGCTCTTGTTCCTCTTTATATTCTTCATACTGTTTTTTGATTTCAGCATAAAGTTCATATTCGGTAACACTTCTCACATAATCATCGGTAAAATTACAAAAATCCATAAACTCTTTGGCTTCTAATCCTTCTAAACCGGTTAAATTTTTTATTACCGTAATATTATACTTTTCTTTTACATCAGCTCTTTCTTTTGCATTCAAATATTTTTTAACCGCTTTTCCTTCTTTACTAAATACTGAATAAATTAATGATATTGGAGATATGATACTTGTTGCAGGCTCTTCAACCAGTGGATATTCCAACTCTACATGCTTAAATATTTTATTGATTTGAGGATGCAACTCGTTTTCATCCGGCAACTCCAAATCCAGGACCTTTTGTTTAAACTCACGGTAAGTGCCGAGATAAGAAATAGAAACTTCGGGAATAGCATAGATTTTGTTCACCAATATAATTTCTACAACTGAGTCGGGATTTTGCACAGGAACCTTATATTCTCTATGTTCAAAACCAATGGCAGAAATATTTAAAACATCATTCGGGTTAACCCAGGTTTCAAAATTTCCCAATGAATCGGTGACAACACCCTTACGAGCGTTTACATTAATTACATGAGCAAAGGCAACAGGATACCTCTTTTCAAGACTTAATACTTTACCATAAAAATAATAAGACGAGTCGGAATTTTGGGCATACAATTTTGGGAAAACCAAGATTAGCATTAAGATAAAAGTGGTATAGGCGTAAACAAACCTCCGATTCATTAAATAATATTTTATATACACAAATATATAATCCTTTCGTTGTTCGCTACTGTCATTTAACAATCTTGACTCTATTAAACTACATTGTTGTTACGAAAATTTTGTTGTCTTGCAAAAATTATAAACAAAGTTATTGATATTTTTATTTTAAATGAATAAACCATGTAAGCATTCACAGAGTTAATAAATTATAGATATACCTAAAATCCGCA
>JASGMZ010000080.1 GCA_030156305.1 Bacteroidales bacterium
AAGGAATCAAGCTCAGGACAAACTTTTTTTAATTCGCCGTAAACATTTAAACATTTCACCAATTCACTCCAGTAATATGCATTGTCTTTTATGCCGGTGTTTATAAAGAAATGCAGCATTTTGAGTTTTATATTGGGATTTTCTTTAACCTGTTTTTTATAAAACGGAACAATGTCTTTATATCCAATACCTAAACGAGAAGTATAAAATTCGAATTTTGGCTCTTCTTCAGAGGCAATTCGAATCCCAATCTGAAAGGGTACTTCAATTAGCTCTTCCAGCTGTTCCAGTTCTTTAAAATTATCAACTACGGGGATTGTATTATAAAATCCGCTATTAATTAACTGGGCAATATTTTCAATGTAAGCTTCGCGTTTAAATCCATTACAAATAATATAGGAGGATTTGCTGATTTTTTTTTCTTCGTAAAGTTTTTTAACAATATTTATATCGAAAGCAGATGAGGTTTCAATATGAATATCATTTTTAAGGGCTTCGTGTAGTACGTGTTTAAAATGGGAACTTTTGGTGCAATAACAGTAATAATAATTGCTTTTATAATTAACTTTTTCCATGGCGTTATGGAACCATTTTTTTGCCCTTGTTATCTGATTGGAGATTTGCGGCAGATAAGTAAATTTTAAGGGGGATCCATATTCTTCAATCATATCCATCAAAGGAATGTTGTGAAAAAGCAAGTTGTCATCTTCTAAACTAAACTCCATTTGTGGAAAATCGAAGGTTTGTTCTATTAAGTCTATGTATTTAATCTTCACCTCATAAAAATTTGATTAATTAATAATAAGCAAATTAAATATTTTTATTGATATAAATATCTATTATGCACTTATGAAATTAAGGGGAAGTTCTCTTTTTTTCAATTAGCGAGGAAATAAAAAAATAAAAGCCGCAATTTTTGCGGCTTTTGCAATAAAAAAATCTTTATTAATAATACAGTATCCATGCTTTTAATCCTTTTTCCTGTGTTAAAAAGCGATATTCAGCTAAAGCTTTTCTTTTATCGGCAAAAGAGTTGTAGCTTACTGCATGCATTCCATTTCTTTCGCCCAGTTTTTCAGCATTATAACCTTGTTTTTTTAAATCTTCCAAGAATCTGTCGGCGTATTTCTCGTTTTTAAAACTTCCAGCTATGATGTAATACTTTTTTTGTGCAGCCGTAGCTGTTTTTGTTTCTTGTTTTGCAGGTGAAGTTGTTTTTTTATCGGTTTCTGCTTTTACCTTATCGCTTGTTTTTTCTCCAGCTTCGGTTTTTGTATCTGTTGTTTTTTGTTGGCTATCGGCTTGTTTTGCTGTTTGTTCTTTAGCTGAAGTGTCCTTTTTTTGTTGTGCTAATTCTGTTTTGGCTTTTGCATCTTTATCTTTTGAAAAGATAGCTTCAATTTTATCAATATTAATTAAAGCAAAAATGATTAAAATAGCAATGGGCACGCCAATAGCAACTGTCCAAACAACACTTTTATTAAGCGATTTTTTTCCTTTTTGGTAGGTGGTTGTTTTTTGGGTTTGTGGTTTGGCAGGTTCTTCTTTTTTGGTTGTAAATTCTTTGAGTTTAGACTCCTTAGCAGGTTCTTCTTTTTTGATTTCTTCTTTCTTCGTCGCTTCTTTTTTATCTTCTTCCTCGGTTTTTTTAGCTTTAGCAGCAGATGTTTTTTGCGTTGTTGTTTTTGTTGTTTCCTTTGCTGCTGAGGGAGGTGTTTTCTTTTCTTCTTTAGGGCTTTCTTCTTCTTTCTCGTTGGCTATAGTAATAAACTGCACTTTTCCCTGTTTATCAATAATAAATTTACCAAAATCTTTAATTTCAAAAGGTTTTTCGTTGTCCAGTTCTTTTTTTACCAATTCAATAAATTCTTTGATTTTTTCAGCTGCTTGTTCTTTGGTAATATCTTCTTTTTTAATGATATGTTTTTCTAATAACTCATCGTTAAATTTTAAGAAAGGGCTAAAGTAAACGTCTTTCAATTTCTTATCTAAGGTTTTTGCATCTTTATTTTTGGATGTTGCTCTTACTAAAAAAGCACCGAAATTTGGAACAATAACTCTGTTGTTTGTAGCCAGTAATTCCTGAATATAGGTTGCAATCATAACCAAAATTTTTAAGTTGTTAGCTTTTAAGGGTATAAATGTATAAATTTTATTGTAAAATTTGAAGTGTTGATACGATTAAGTTTATCTATTATCATTAAAAAAAATAAAAACGGTTAATTTTTTGAAAAAGCGTTATTAATTGCTGTAAAAAGTTTTTTAATATTAATAGGTTTGGCTATATAATTATCGCATCCTGCGTTGAGGCATCTTTGTTTATCTTCATCGTTGGTAAATGCTGATTGTGCAATAATTTTAAGATCATGTTTCGTTTTTTTTATTTCTTTAGCTGCTTCATATCCATCCATAATGGGCATTTTTAAATCCATAATTACCAAATCAATGTTGTTTTTTAAACACAAATCAACCGCTTCTTTCCCGTCTTTTGCCCACATTATTTTAGCATTGGTTGTGCTTAATATTTCTTTCAGGTAAGTATAGTTACTATCAATATCTTCGGCTATTAAGAACACTTTATCTTTCCAGTCAAAAGTTACAGGAGTAAGTTTTTGAATAGCGGTTTTTTTGTTTTGGTTTTTAATATCCAAAGGAAGGGTAAAATAAATGTTTGTTCCTTGTTGCGGAGTGGATTGCACCCATATTTCGCCACCCAGGTGATGAACAATTTTCTTGGCAATGGTTAACCCCAAGCCTGTTCCTCCGTATTCACGCGTAAATGATTCGTCCACTTGTCTGAAAAGGTCGTAAATCATCTCAAATTTATCATTGGCAATTCCTATTCCCGAATCAATAACATAGAATTGAATTTTGTTATCATCTTTGATGATAGAATAACCAAACTCAACAAAACCTTGTTGCGTAAATTTTACAGCATTTTCAATTAAATTAAAAAGTACTTGTTTCAAACGAATAGTATTGGTTATAAAAGAAAAATCTTTATTTTGCACCCCTTTATTCAGCGACAGGCGAAGGTCTTTTTTAGGGTCTTGTTCAATTTTAATGCTGAAAGAAACATATAAGTCTAGCAGCAACTTATTGATGTAGCATTTTGAATAACTAATTTTGAAACTGCCCGATTGTATTTTGGAAATATCTATTACATCATCAATTAGTTTAAGTAAGTTTTGGCTGTTTTCGTTAATTAGGTTGTTGAGTTTTATTTTTTCTTCGTAGGGCAGATCTTGGTCGAGCAATAAGCTTGAAAATCCAATAATGGCATTTAGAGGTGTTCTGATTTCGTGGGATAGATTAGCCAGAAAGGCTGTTTTTAAACGATTTGATTCTTCGGCTTGTTCTTTAGCCAACACTAATTCTTTTTCGTTTTTTTTTCGTTTTGAAATGTCTTCGGCGATTATTATAAAATGAGTAATTTCATTTTTGCTGTTTTTAACCGGTGAAATGGAGGCTAATTCCCAATATAATTCTCCATTTTTTTTGCGATTTTGGATTTCTCCCTGCCAGTCATGGCCATGTGAAACGGTATTCATAATATCTTTGTAGATAGGTTTAACCGATTCCGAACCGGTTAAAATTCCCACTTTTTCGCCCAACACTTCTTCAGGAGTATAACCTGTAAATTTTGTAAAAACAGGATTTACATATTCAATTTGTCCTTTTAAGTTGGTAATGATAACGCATACCGGAGAATGTTGAATGGCATTGGACAATTTCTTCAGCTCATATTCTGTTTTTTTCTTTTGGGTAATATCTATGGATAAACCGCCGATCTTCCAGGTATTATCTGCTGCTCTAAATCTAAACTTATGGGTTTGGTAGGTAATAAGTTCACCTGTTTTGTCGGGTAACTGCTCTTCTTCAACTAATACTTCTCCGTTAATGGCTCGTTGGTCTTCTTTAGTTATCCGGTGGGCATATTTATCAGGAAAAATTTGCTGTGGGGTTTTGTTTAGGCAGTTTTCTGAAGAGTAAACAGCATCCATATATTTATTCATATATACCAAGCGGGAATCCTCATCTTTAATAAAAACACCTAATGGTAAGTTGTCCATAAAAATGGAAAATTGTTGCTCGGTTCTTCGCAGCGTTTCTTCAATCTCCGTCCGTAGGGAAATGTCTTTAAAATCTTCGATAATTCCCAGAATGTCTCCGTTTTGTCCTTTAAAAGCAACGGAGGTTAAAATACCTGGAATAATTTTCCCTGTTTTATTTCTTTTTTTGATATCCTGTTCAACACGTTCTTCTCCATTTTTTACCAGGTTTAAAGGGCATTCGGCGGTATGACAATAGGGACCGGGAAAAATATTGTAACATTTTTTCCCTTCAGCATCTTCTTTACTTATTCCGGATATCATTGTAAAGGTTCGGTTTACTCTCAATATATTATAATTAATATCGATTAACCGCATGCTGTTTCCTGTCGTATTAAAGATTTGGTTTAACTCTGCATTCGTGTCGATGATCTCTTTTGTTTTTTTCGCCAAACGCTTATCGATACTATCTTGTAAATTAAAAAATTTGTTTAAAAGCAAGTTGAACGAAAAATGAAGAATGATAAAGGTAATAGCTAAAATGAAAAAGATTATTAATATAGCGCGATAAACCGAAGCAAGAAAAGCATTGTGGAGTTTGGAGATATCTTTAAGAAAAATTACACCCACAAATCCATCGTCTTTAAAACTATTTTGTATTTCTACCAGATCAACAGAGTAATACTTATCGCGATAGTTAATCTTTCCTTTTTCAAAAATGTTATTTTCTTCTAAAATCGATGTGAAAAAATCAAGGTTAAACAATGAGTGGATAATGATATTATCTTTTTTTGGCGAGCCGGAAAAGTGATGTTTTATGCCCTCTGTTATTTTTTGGTTATCGAACAAGGTACCAATAATAACATCATGTTCTTTGGATACTTCTTCTACAATTTCGTTTTCGCGAATACCAAATTCTATACATCCAATATAATTACCCTCATAAATGATGGGTTCAATAATTTTATAAAACAATTGAGCATCATAAAATTCGAAAGCCGATTTTCTGATTTGTTTTTTGTTTACGTTAGCAACCAGCGATGACGGATCAGCAAATTTCATCTGTTCGCTTGGGCCGGTTTCCATATTTAATGCCAGGGAATTATCTTTATAATAAAAGTTTAGGACAAAATGATAAGGATCTTCATTTTTTAATACAGAATAATACGGAAAAACGTGTTTGTATAGATCATCTATCTTTTGCGAGTTAAACCTTTGCTTTATTTCCGGATTATTCACAAAATATTGGATTTTTTCCCTGTAATGGCTATTGGTCGTATAAAGGATGTGTTTTATCTCTACACTTGTAATTTCATTGTCTTTCTGTATTTGCCAATCGAGATATTGTCGATAGTTTTTCAGGCTTAAATAAAAATAAATTGAACATAAAACCAATAGCACTGATATAACAGCGATTATGGTTCTGTTTTTTAATTTTTTTTCAACTTCCATTAAGTGATTATAACTCCTTAATTAAAACACAAGCCACAAATAAAGTAAAAATAATCTTAAGTAAAAAGTTACGGTTGTTAGGTTTGTAAACTTTTTATTAAAAACACGAGGAATATTTTTTTAAGCATTGTTAATAACTTCTTAAATATTAAATTGATATTGTGAAATAACGGATGAATTTGTATTTTTAAACCACCGATGATTAGTAAAAACATAACAAAATACTATTTGTTTTTTCTTGTCTTCCTGTTATTCTATCAGTCTCTTTTGGGTCAGGAAGAGAAAAAGAATCCTGTATCAATCGCTATTAAACCACAATATGGATTCATCCTGCCACATTCGAGTAAAGTAGAACATCTTACCCATACCAATCCCTTTGGAGTTGAATTGGAATATGCCTGGATTATGCTACAAGATAAGAATTGGCAGCAATGTAATTGTTATTCTAAAATGGGTGCTTCATTTCTGTATGTTAATTATGCAAATCCCGATATTGTTGGTAGTTCTTACAATCTGATTGGTTTTGCCGAACCCTTTTTATTTCGCACCCGTCAATTTCTACTGACTACCAGAATGGGTGTTGGTATTAGTGTATTAGATAAAATTTATGATGAGCATCATAATCCAGACAATCAGTTTTTCTCAACGCATATTAGTTTTATTGTGCATGTTGATGCTAATGGATATTATAAGCTTACAGAAAAACTTAAGCTTTTATTATTTGGTAAATATTGTCATATATCGAATGGTGGAATAAAAGATCCAAATTATGGAATGAATTTTCCTACGTTTGGTTTAGGGTTTAACTATCAGCCCGAAGGAGCAGTTGATTTCAAAGAGCGGGAGAAAGGAATTTTTAAACCGGCATTTTTTTATGGAATATATCCTTTTGGAACCATCGAATCGGTTTCGGCAGATGACGATAACCCCGAGAAATCAACAATCGTAATCGGTTTATATGCAATTGTGGGACGAACCGTGAGTAAATTGAATGGCTTTAGCATTGGCTTAGATTATATTTACGATGGAGCAAAGAAAGAAGAGCTTGCAAGGGCAGGGATTGATAAAGATCATCAACAGCTATCGCTGTTGTTAGGACATCATTTACAATTTGGGAAGTTTGACTTTTCGCAGCATTGGGGTACCTACCTTTATGCTCCCGACAAACCTCGCAACTTTTTTCAGCGGTACAGCCTTTCCTATCAGTTTACCAAACATTTATCGGGAGGGGTTACCCTAAAAGTTCATGGCGATGCAGCCGATAATTTTAATGTACTGGTGGGGGTAATTTTTTAAATGATTCTCTTTTGTTAAATTTGTTAGCGAAAATAAATAAAGCATAAAGCCATGAGCAAAAATAAACTAACCCCCGGCCAGATAAAGCAAATAAAACAGTTTCAGCGAAACGAAATTACCGAATATCACATCTATTTAAAACTATCAAAAAGAGTAAAGGATAAGAAAAATGCTCAAACGCTGCAACGTATTGGTGATGATGAGTTTAGACACTATCATTTCTGGAAAGAGTATAGTGAGGAAGAGATAAAACCCAATCGGTGGAAAATTTTTAAGTTTTACTGGGTTTCGCGAATTTTGGGAATAACCTTTGGCATACGATTAATGGAGAATGGAGAGAAAGGAGCCCAGGAAGAGTATCTAAAAGCTTGTAAATATATACCTGAAGCGAAGCAAATTGTTATTGATGAAGATGAACACGAAGAAGCGTTGATTGGTTTACTCAAAGAGAAAAAACTCGATTATGTGGGTTCTATAGTGTTGGGTTTAAACGATGCTCTGGTTGAGCTTACCGGTACTCTTGCCGGATTAACCTTTGCCTTACAAAATACAAATCTAATAGCTGTGGCCGGATTAATTACCGGAATTGCAGCGTCATTTTCTATGGCAGCCTCGGAATATTTATCTATTAAATCGGAAGGAGATGGGTCCAATGCCCTGGCATCATCTATTTATACCGGGCTGGCCTATATTGGTACGGTGATTATTTTAATTTTACCCTTCCTGCTGTTTTCCAACTATTTTGTTTGTCTGGGGATGACCATGGCTTTTGCCATATTGATAATTCTGTTTTTTAATTATTATATTGCTATTGCCAAAAAACTGAATTTCCGAAAACGATTCTGGGAGATGTTTGCCATTAGCATGGGTGTAGCCGCCTTTACCTTTGGAATAGGCTATTTAATCCGGGTATTTTTAGGGGTGGATGTTTAAAGATAAATGAACCGGAATAGGAAAGAAACCCACGACATCGCTTGGAAAACTCAAGGTCTATGGAAATGATACGATGACTTCAAGTCATCGTATCACTATAAAGAAAAACACCTAATACCAATGCAATTCGAAGAAAGTTTTATATATCATATTTACAATCAAGGTAATAACCGTCAGAAAATATTTTTTAACAAAGAGAACTATATATTCTTCCTAAAAAAAATAAAAGCACATATTACACCATATACCGATATACTAGCCTGGAGCCTAATGCCCAACCATTTTCATTTAATGGTTTCAGTAAATTATACGGAATTAATTAATGAAAGTGATACGATGACTTCAAGTTATCATATCACTAATAGCAAAAGAACACTAAACAACTCCGTTGCAATCATGTTACGTTCCTATACCCGGGCTGTAAACAAGGAAACAGGCTTAAGCGGGTCGTTATTCAGAGCGCATACCAAAGCCGAATGCCTCAATTGCCCTAGAGGTGTCACCCCATCCTTTATTACAAAAAATGGAATTACCGAAATAAAAACAGGAAACACAGAGAAAGAATACCCGCAAATTTGTTTTCATTATATACACCAGAACCCGGTTAAGGCTGGTTTGGTGGTAAAAGCAACCGACTGGGAGTTTTCCTCTGCCAGAGATTATGCCGGATTGCGGGATGGGAAACTGATAAATAAAAAATTAGCTGAAGAGTTGGGGTTAATTTAAAGTCAAGTGAAAGTGATACGATGACTTCAAGTCATCGTATCACTAAAAAGAAATCAATAAAAGCATATTTATGGAAAAACAAGATTACCTCAAAAGACAAATCGACCAGCTGGGAAAGGTGTTGGGTGAATTGCTGGCTAAAATAACCGGTAGCGGCAAAAACCCGGATGCTTCGGAAACCCTTAAGGTAGTTAGTCAGGTGCTTAATGAAAACCTGGATTGGAATATCGATCAATTACTGGAGATTCCTGAAAATGAGTTTATCGATACCATAATAGGAAATCAGTTACTCAATAAGTTGAATATAGAAGCACTGGCCGATCTTTTGGTTGAGACAGCAAAGCATCATTCTGCAAATAAAAACAGGTTGTTAAAACGGGCATTGATGATGTATGAGTACCTTGAAAAGTCGAACAAAACTTTCTCCTTTACACGTAACCAGAAAATGGAAAGCGTAAAAAAGGAATTATCACAATCGTAAATAATATTCGGTAGATATTTAATGATTTTAAAGTGAAATTTTTAGGGGTATATTTTTTTCAAACGTATTAGCAATAAAATAAGCTATAATATCTATATTTATACTTTTATATTTTAATACTCTTATTATTAACCTTTAAAAACAAAGATAATGAAACAATTTTTATCTGTACTTTTTATGCTTGCCGTACTGGTATCCTGCCAGGAAAAACGGGATAATTATCGGATAATTGGTGAACTGAAAAATATTCCTGATAGTTCTGTAATTGATTTGTATATAGAATATGAGGATATAGCAAGCCGGATAGATTCGGATACGATTTTGAATGGTTCTTTTGAATTTTCGGGGACCCTCGAAAAAAGGCCTGCCAGAATGATGTTAAGAATGCATGACTGGGAAAATTATGCCGGCAGTTGTGACTTATGGGCAGATTATGAAAAGATAATGGTTACAGGAAAAAGTCCCTACCTATCATCGTGGGATGTTAGTAGTAATATTAAAGAACAAAAACAGTTAAACAGGTTAACAAGCAGAACAAAAGAAATTAACACTCACAGGGATAGTCTCAGTTTGCTTATGATGAACAATCGTCAGGATAGAGAGCGATATCTTCAGCTTAGGAAACAAGCAGATTCTTTAGGGAAAATATCACTCGGGATTGAGTTTAACATGGTTGAAAAGAATCCAAACAGCCATAGTGCCCTGGAAATTTTATACAATACGGTTCAGTTTGATACTACGATTGCGAGAGAGCGAATTAAGAAAGTATATGAAGCGCTGGAACCAACTTATAAAAATACGTTATATGGCGAGGGTATTAAGGCTGGTTTGCAAGAAAGGGATATTCCTGAACCTGGCGATAAGATGATTGATTTTATAGCACATGATACAGCCGGGGTAGAATATTCACTTTCTGATTTCAAAGGGAAATATATTTTACTGGACTTCTGGAGTTTTGGTTGTGGCCCTTGTATCATGGCGATACCTGAGATGAAAGAATTAAATACACAATATAAGGATGTTTTAACCATTGTTGGGGTAAATATGGCAGCTAACGAAAAACAGTGGAGAAAAGTTTCTAAAAGTGATAGTATTCCCTGGGTGAACTTGTCTGATGGCAAAGGGACTATTGCCGGTATATCTTCAGTCTATGGAATTGAAGGGTTTCCAACCTATATTTTAATTAATCCGGAAGGTGTAATTGTAGAGAAATGGATGGGGTACTGGAAAGATGTGTTTGAGAAAAAATTAAACAATTATATAGATAGTAAACAAGATTAATACGTGGGATAATCAATCCCAATTTAACGGAGGATAAAATAGATGAAACATCCATGCACTTAAGTTCACAAAAATGGAATGAATATAACATGGATGTTCCACAGGACCAATTAATTAACTAAAATATATTATGGTGAAAATACGTAGAATAAAATTTCTGTTATTGTTTGCAATTACAATTGCGATGTTCGGTTGTAATCAACCGGTAAATAAAAAAGAGTACTTAACCAAAGTATATTATAAGCTAAATAAGGTACATAGTGCATCATATAATATTCGTAATGAGTCGTGGGCACCTTATGATACAGTTCCTTCGTTTGTGTATAATTTGTATGAAATAGAAATAGACAATCCTTCTGATACTACGATTGGAGCTTGTTATGTCTCTTTTACAGAAGATAAGTCCAGTGTAAGAAGTATTTATGATGGACAGATGTCTGCAATTTTTTTTCATGAACATCGGGGAGTGATTATAGATAGTTTTAAAATTGACCGTGGGCTGGAATTCAGGCCGCTTTCAGCACCTTTTTTTAACTATACCCGAAGTATTATTCATTATATCCTTAATACCGAAGATAGTATAAGTCTTAGCTTTGAAAATACGGATAGCTCTTACTATTACCGGTTAAATATTTTTGAAGACCAGCAGGTTGAATTTTTCGGGAAAGCTTACTATATGCCGAAAAATCCTTATAATTTGGGAGAAACAACCTCTCAATACGAATTGTGGATGAATAAAAAAACCAACCTTCCTTACCGGGTACGTCGAAAAATGTCGCATGATATTTCGGTATCTTCCGTTAGCGAGGTAAAAATAAATACACAAAGTTTCGAAGATTTCACTGCAAGCGACTATCTTCCCGATGATTATGAATACAGGGAGTGGGGCGTGGATAATAATAAAACAAAACAGGAGCCAGTCAAAGTTGAAGTTGCGCAGGATTGGACTCTCCGATCGACTGATAATACAGATGTTACATTGAGTGATTTTGATAGTAAGCTTATTTTGCTACAGTTTACCAGTGTAAGTTGTGGCCCTTGCAGGGTTTCGGTTCCATTTTTAAACCGTCTTTCGGCTGAATATCCCAATGAACAACTATCCGTTATTGCCATTGAATGTACGGC
>JASGMZ010000081.1 GCA_030156305.1 Bacteroidales bacterium
AAGGCTAATCTGTTAAAAATAGCCCGAAAAACGATTACTGAATATCTGGAGTCTGGCAAAATACCGGATGTAGATAAAAATGCAATTACTCCTGCCATGCAGGAACATTGTGGAGCATTTGTAACATTACATTTAGATGGCGCTTTGCGTGGTTGTATCGGACGGTTTTCGGCTAATGAGCCCTTGTATAAGGTTGTTCAGGAAATGGCTGTGTCTGCAGCAACTAAAGACCCCCGGTTCCCGGCTGTAAAACCTGATGAGATGGATAAAATCGACCTGGAAATATCCGTATTAACCCCCTTGCAAAAGATTGAATCGATTGATGAAATTGAAATGGGACGGCATGGTATTTACATTAAAAAAGGATTTGCTACCGGAACATTTTTGCCGCAGGTAGCGCAGGAAACCGGATGGGCCAAAGAAGAGTTTCTGGGACATTGTGCCCGCGATAAGGCCGGACTTGGATGGGATGGATGGAAAGAGGCTGAAATTTTTATTTATGAAGCGCTTGTGTTTAGTGAAAAAGAGATGTAAGTAATTTTTATAGACAGGCCTAAAACTCCGGAATCGTTTCCTGAAATTTATTGAAAGAATAGTGCTATGGTAAAAGCTTTTTTAAAATATACGAAGCCAGGTATTATTTTGCTGGGTTTTATCACCTATATCACACAGATTATTTTATTGCGTGAGTTTCTTACCTTTTTTAATGGTAACGAACTGGTTATCGGAATTATTCTGGCAAACTGGATGTTGCTTACCGGATTGGGAGCCTACATCGGGCGTTTTTTTAAAAAGCACCATAACCGGCAAAAAATAATTTTTTCTTTGCTCACCGTGCTGATTTTTATTCCTGCCATAACAGTCTTCCTGCTTCATTTTTTGTGGAATACCTTTTATCCAGGCGGTGTAATGGTAGGTGTTACCCAGGTTTTTTACTATTCTTTATTTTTGCTTGCTCCGTTTTGTGTTATTGCCGGCATGCTTTTTACGTTAATTGCCACAGATGAATCTTTTTTATCAGACAAAAACCGGGTGGATGCAATTTATGCCTGGGAATCTACCGGAAGTATGATGGGTGGAATAATTTTAAATTTTGTGCTGGTATGGTATTTTAAAACATTTGAAAGTTTATATATTTTAATGGCTATCGGCGTTGTTGTTACATTGTACTTAGCTGTTAAAACCAATCATCCATTTATTTCCGGTATCCTGATTTTTGTTTTTCTGGCCTTTAATTTTTTATATTTTCAAAACGATTTGGATAAATCGTTACGTGAACTTTCTTTTCCTAACCAGGAAATACAGTTTGTGAAAGATACTCCCTTTGGTGTGCTGGCCATTACAAAACAAGCCGAGCAAACCAATTATTACGAAAATAATGTGTTAATGGCTTCATCAGGCGATGTAACGGTGAAGGAAGAGGCTGCTCATTTTCCTATGGTGCAGCATGATAATCCGGAAAATGTGCTGGTGCTTTCTGGAATTATTACCGGAATTCTTGATGAAATTGTCAAATACCCCATTCAAAAAATTGATTATGTAGATGTTAATCCGTGGATTATTAAAATCGCCAAAGATTTTTTTAAAATCGACAGCCTGAAACCTGTGCATATTATAAAGAATGACCCTTTGAGGTATCTGAAAAGTGTGGACAAAGAATATGATGTGGTTATTATTAACCTGCCCAAACCGTCTACTATTCAGTTTAACAGATTTTATTCGCAGGAATTTTTTTTGCTGCTAAAAAATCACCTCACCAAAAATGCAGTGATATCTTTTTCCATGCCCTCAAGTTCGAACTACTTAAATGAAGAAGCCCGTAACCTGCTTTCCATATTAAATAAAACTTTAAAAACAGCTTTTAACCATGTGATGATTTTGCCGGGTAGCGAAGATTATATTTTGGCGTCTGATAATGAGCTAACCTACCAAATTACGGAACAAATAGCGGCAAAAAATATCTCAACCCAATATGTTAACGGCTATTATTTTGATGATGATTTATTAAAAAGCCGCAGCCAGATGATTATGGAACAATTAACCGATGATGTGCCGCTGAATAAAAGCTATAATCCGGTGTGTTATCAAAGCCAGATTAAATTATGGTTGAGTCATTTTGATGTTAATTATTGGTTACCGGCCCTGGTGATTTTATTGTTTTCAGGATTCTTTTTTATCCGGGTAAGTGCCGTAAATAAAGGTGTTTTTGCAGCGGGTTTTGCCGGAACAAGTATTGAGTTTATGCTTTTACTCGTTTTCCAGGTTATTTATGGATATGTGTATGTTGTGGCCGGAATATTTATTATGGTTTTTATGGGAGGTTTAGCTTTGGGTGCATATTATACACCAAAGGTTTTTAAGGCCATCAACCGGAGATTATTTTCCCGTATACTATTATTTATTGCTGTCTTTGCGTTTGTATTGCCGGCTATTTTTGTTTTGCTTAAAAATATTTATTTACCAGCATGGGTTATTTTTATAACTTTTTTTCTTTTACTTGCTTTTATTTCTGTTTCAACAGGCGTTGTATTTTCTATGGCTAGCCGGTTAAGCCATAACGGCCATGGGGTTATTGCTTCGAATGTTTACGGATTAGATTTGTTGGGAGGTGCCGCCGGAGCTCTTTTATTTGCAATTTATTTAGTTCCTGTAGCAGGATTTTTGTGGTCGGTTGTAATTACCGGAGTGCTTAATTTATTCGTTGCCGGATGGGTTTGGGTTAAAAAATAATATTAAAATTTTTGCACAAAGTTCCCAAATTGAGAATTTTTGTATTATTATAGGGACACATGAGGAGTATGATAAAATTGACGCAAATAAGATTTAAAACCTAAGGCCATGAATATAAAACCAATTAAAACAGAAAAAGATTATCAGGCTGCTTTAAACAGACTTGAAGAAATTTTTGATGCACCCGAAGGAACTCCTGAAAGTGATGAACTATACGTTCTTGGTATTTTAATAGACGAATACGAAAAAGAACATTATCCGATTGAATCTCCAGACCCAATCGAGGCGATTAAAATACGGATGGAAGAACTGAACCTTAGGCAAACTGACTTAGTCCCTACAATTGGTGGAAAAAGCCGAGTTTCAGAGGTTTTAAATCGAAAACGCCGGCTGACAATTCAAATGATTCGTAAACTTAAAGACCGATTGAACCTATCTGCTGAATTGTTAATTAGAGACTATGAATTGATGAGATAATACTACGGTTGGTGGCCACAGGCTATAAAGTAAAACCCAATTAGCAGGTTTTTTGAAGTTTAGAGTAATTAACGCCAAAAAAATTTTAATTTTACTTTTCATTTCGTAAATTGCGTTTCATAATTTACATAACGTAAAATGCGGAATCATGAAACAAAAACCGTCTAATCCATTTATACTAACAGGATACTATTCACCGGAGTATTTTTGTGACAGAAACGAAGAGTATGCAAAACTGTCAGAAGCGATTAAAAATGAGCGTAATGTTACTTTGTTTTCTTTACGGAGGTTAGGTAAAACAGCATTAATACAGCACTTGTTTTATTTTTTAGAAAAAGATAATAATTATATTACTCTTTATGCAGATATTTTATCAACAGATTCGTTGCAAAGCCTTACACAGAAAGTTGCTACAGCTGTAGTTCGCAAATTTGGGAGTATTGAGAAACGCGGGTTATCTCAAAAAATACAAGATTTTATCAGGAATATTGGCGCCGGAATAGAGTTTGACCCTGTATCTGGTAACCCATCAATAAAATTTACATATGCAGATTATCATCAATCAAAATTGTCATTACATACAATTTTAGAGTTTTTGTCTAATCAAAAGCAAACAGTTGTTATAGCCCTTGATGAATTTCAGCAAATAACTAAGTATCAGGATGAGAATCCTGAAGCTTTTATCCGGTCGTTGGTACAAGAGTTTCCCGGAATACGGTTTATTTTTAGTGGGAGTCACCGGAATATTATGATTTCACTTTTTACAGGGCATGGCCAACCATTTTACAGAAGTACTCAGATTTTTGAGTTGTTGCCTATTCATCCTGATGAATACAGCCGGTTTATAAAGTATCATTTTAAAAAAGCTAATAAAACAATTAAACAGGAAGCAATAAATCAGATTTTTGATTGGACAAACTTACAAACCTATTATGTTCAGTTGGTTTGTAACAGATTGTATAGTTCAAATGAAAATATTACAATGGAATTAGTACAGGATACTTTTTTGAAAATTCTTGAAGAAGAACAAGCTGTTTTTTCAAATTATAGAAATTTATTGACATCTGTTCAATGGCGTGTTTTGGTTGCTTTATCTAAAGATGCCCCCGTAAGCGAACCTACGAGTGGAGCATTTTTAAGGAAACATAATATTTCGTCTACAAGTACTATGAGCACAGCGATAAAGGCATTACAAGAAAAAGAATTGATTATAAAAATTAAGGGCCAGTATATTATTCATGATACCTTGTTGATGCGATGGATTCAACAGAGTTTTTAGTATAGGATGACAAAATAATTGCATTTCGCCAAATTCAATCCTAAATTTGAAAAACAAACGATTTTAATTTTCGTTTTTAAATTAAAAAGGGAATTATGAGTAAGCACAGAATAAGTAAACGTGAATTTTTGAAATATGGAGTTTTAGGTTCCTGTGCTTGTGTGCTGGGAGCAGGGAAGTTGCATGCAATGAACAAATTTTCATTATCAACGGATGACCTTTGGAAATGGAGTAAATTGTCCCGGTATTATATCGATACACCCCGCGGCGCAAAATGTTTGATATGCCCTAATGAATGTACACTTAAAGAGGATGAAACAGGTGATTGCCATTCGAGAGTTAATTATCAAGGGAAAATTTATTCCATAGGTTATGGTAATCCCTGCTCGTTGCATGTCGACCCAATCGAAAAAAAGCCATTATACCATTTTTTGCCCGAAAGTCGTTCGTTTTCATTGGCTGTAGCGGGCTGTAACCTGGCTTGCTTAAATTGCCAAAACTGGCAAATTTCGCAGGTTAGCCCTAAAGAAACACGTAATTATGATTTGATGCCACCTGAAGTTTATAAACAGGCCAAACATTATAATTGTCAGTCGATTGCTTATACCTATTCGGAGCCGATTGCTTTTTACGAGTATTTTTACGATTCGGCAAAAATTGCTAAAGAGCACGGGGTAAAAAATGTAATGATTTCTGCCGGATATATTAATGAAAAGCCTTTGCGCGATGTAGCAAAATATGTAGATGCTGCTAATATCGACCTGAAAAGTTTTAGCGATGAAATTTATGCCAGACTTAATGCTGGTTCTCTTGAACCTGTATTAAATACATTAAAAATTTTAAAAGAAGAAGGCGTTTGGCTCGAAATCACCAACCTGGTTGTGCCGGACTGGACCGATGATTTAGATATGATAAAACAAATGTGCCAATGGTTATCTAAAAATGGTTTTGAAGATACACCCTTGCATTTTAGCCGTTTTACACCTATGTATAAGTTAACCCATGTGCCGGCAACTCCTGTAAGTGTATTGAATAAAGCCAGAACAATTGCTATGGATGAAGGATTAAAATATGTTTATATTGGCAATGTCCCCGGCACGGATGCAGAAAATACTTATTGTCCGAATTGTAAGGAAATTGTTATTGAACGGAAAGGTTTTCGGATAACACAGAATAATTTGGTAAATGGTAAGTGTAAAAATTGTAATACTCCAATTGCAGGGGTTTGGTAGATTCACTTTTTTTTATAGAAAAGGATTTTGGGCGCAATAATTCCTAAGATAATACCAGCAGCATTGGCATAAAAATCATAAGGATTAAATGACCGGCCGGGAATCAGGCTTTGAATACCTTCCATGCCTGCAGCTAAAATGAATCCTCCGATTAAAAAGCTATATAATAGGCGAGGTTTGATGTTGAAATATTTATTGGCTTTCCAAAGCAAGTAAAAAATAGCTAATGAAAAATAGGCGATGAAATGCAAAAGGTAATCAAGGCGAATGGATTTATCGTTAAATTCTGCTTTCATCTCAGGGCCTCCGGGAAGGGTAGAAACGAGAAGAATTAAGATAAGCCAACACCAAAATATAAAACCAAAAAATTTTTTATTCCTGAAAATAATGTCCAT
Source organism: Bacteroidales bacterium (assembly GCA_030156305.1). Taxonomy (GTDB): domain Bacteria; phylum Bacteroidota; class Bacteroidia; order Bacteroidales; family UBA12077; genus UBA12077. The sequence goes on from JASGMZ010000081.1 coordinate 6,114, forward strand.
AGCAATTAAAAAATGAAAGCGAAAAATAGGAATAAAAAGGGAGTATCCAAAAATTATTTTGCTACAATAATTTTTTTGATTTTAAACGCAGGCTGTTAAGCACTACTGATACAGAGCTAAAAGCCATAGCTCCGCCCGCAATCATCGGGTTAAGCATAAACCCGTTTACCGGATATAAAACACCTGCTGCAATGGGTATAGCAATAATGTTGTAAATAAATGCCCAAAAAAGATTTTCGCGAATTGTTTTTAAAGTAGCTTTAGAAAGATTGATTGATGCTGCAATTTTTTCAAGGTCGCCTTTAACCAGGGTAATATCGGCACTTTCGATGGCAATGTCGGTTCCATGCCCCATGGCAATTCCCATATCGGCTTGCGAAAGGGCAGGAGAATCGTTTATTCCATCACCCACCATAGCTACTTTAAATCCTTTTTGTTGTAAATTTTTTACGTAGTCCAGTTTATCCTGTGGCAATACCTCTGCTTTAAACTGGTCGATACCTGTTTGCCGGGCGATATCTTTGGCGGTGCTGTAGTTGTCTCCGGTTAGCATGTGCACCTGTAGTCCTGATTTGTGCAGGTTGCGAATAGCACGAACCGAGTTTTCTTTTATTTTATCGGAGATGGTGATTAGCGCTACCAGCGATTTATTTTTGGCAACAAAAACATGGGTTTGTGCCGTATTGCTGTATTGGTTAAAATATTGATGTTCACCTTCAATATCAATACTGTTTTTTTTCATCAACTGGTAATTGCCAATTAAATATTCATTTTCGTTTAGAGTAGCAGAAACACCAAACCCTGTTTGGCTGTTAAATTTAACCACATTCAGGCTGCTATTAGATAAATGATTTAGATAATTAACAATAGAATCGGCCAATGGATGCTCCGATTTTTTTTCAATGGCTAAAATATCTTCCAAAATCTGGTCGCGTTTTATATCGCTTTTAAGCCAAACAATTTCGTTTACTTCGGGTTCTCCTTTGGTTATTGTTCCGGTTTTGTCGACAACAACAACATTAATTTTTTTTGCAAATTCAAGGGTTTGTGCATTTTTTATTAATATCCCATTTTCGGCGCCTTTGCCGATTCCAACCATTAAAGCGGTGGGGGTAGCCAGTCCAAGTGCACACGGGCAGGCTATAATTAATACGGTAACCAGCGTTACAAAGGCAAAAGTTGATTTTGGCTCCGGCCCTGCAAAATACCAGATTAAACTACTGGTAATGGCAATGAAAATTACTACTGGAACAAAAATTGACGCAATTTTATCGGCTGTTTTCTGCACAGGTGCTTTACTGCCCTGGGCATTTTTTACCATTTCAATAATCTGCGAAAGCATGGTATCTTTGCCCACTTTTTCCGCTTTCATGGTAAAACTGCCTGTTTTATTGATGGTAGCACCAATGACCTTGTCCCCTTTTGTTTTTTCAACAGGCATGGATTCTCCGGTAATCATGCTTTCGTCAATCGATGATTCCCCATCTGTTACAACCCCGTCAACGGGTATTTTCTCACCCGGGCGAATAATAAGGATATCTCCTTTTTGTACTTCATCAATGGGTATTTCGCTTTCTTTATGATTTCGTAAAACACGGGCAGTTTTTACTTTTAATCCCATTAATTTTTTGATGGAATCAGAGGTTCTTGATTTTGCTTTTGCTTCAAAATAACGGCCCAATAGAATTAGTGATATAATTACCGTTGCCGCTTCGAAATAAACGTGCGGTTGCAATCCTTTGGATAAAAGATATTCCGGGAAAATGGTATTAAAGGTGCTGAACAGAAATGCAGCCCCGGTACCCAAAGCCACGAGGGTGTCCATGTTTGTGGATTTGTTTTTAGCCTGTTTCCAGGCGATTACAAAAAATTCGCGGCCAAACCAGGCAATTACCGGAAGAGTTAAGAGCATCATTATCCATTTAGCAAAAGGGATGTTTGGGAAAAACATAGCCATAACAAAAACCGGGATGGCAAATGCAATTGAATAAAAAGCGCGCTGTTTTGCTTTTTTTAGTTTTAACTTCTCTTTGGCCTCCAGTTCAGAAACATTCTTCGGAGAATTATCAATAATCAGTTTATAGCCAATGTCATTCACTGCTTTTTCCATATCGGAGGGCGAAACAGTGTTTTCGTCAAATTCGACCAAAACGCTTGCATTGGCATAATTTACATTGGCTTGTTTTATACCTTCTAATGAAGAAAGCATACTCTCCACACTTTGCGCACATGACGCACAACTCATTCCTTCAACCGGGTATGTTTCTTTTTTGATGCTCATGGATTACTATCTAAATTTTTTCGGCAATATATCCAGCCTGTTTAAATGCTTCTTCAACTTGTGCAGCAATTTCATCTTCACTAAGGGTATTTGCTTCAAGGGTTAATATTTTGTCATTGTGAGTTAAATCAACATCCCACGATTTTATGGCATTTATTTGATTTAAATAAGGCCTTACAGCATTTTTACAACCCTCACAATTTAAGTTGGTTTTAAATTTTAATGTATGCATAGTTATTTTTCGTTTTCTTGTTTATATGCGTTATAAATCCCTTCTTCTTTCATTTTTTTATATTTTTCGGGATCTGTTTCTATCCTAAAATCAGTGTTGTCGTTTTGTTTGCGTTTTATGGCATATATCACCATTATTATTGCAGTTATTGCAATTGCAAATAGCAAAAGTTTTACGTAAAGCATACGATTTGTTTTTTTATTAAAGGGATTGGATAACTTTTTCCAATTTTGTTTTTATGTTTCCTGCAATTTCTTGTAACTCATCATTTTCTATAGCCCTCATGGATGCCTGTGGATTAACGGCGACTACTTCAATTGTATTATTATCCATTTCCTGTACTACAACATTGCAGGGTAACATGGTGCCTACATTAGGTTCGGTAAGCAATGCTTTATGTGCATTGGGCGGATTGCAGGCTCCAAGAATTTTGTATTTTCTAAAATCAATATTTAGTTTCTTCTTTAAGGTTTCGTCAACATCTATTTCTGACAATACGCCAAAACCTTCGTCCTTTAATGCATCTTTTACTTGTGTAACTGCTGAATTGAAATCTGTGTGTAATGTTTTGTTAATATAATAAGACATATAACCTCCTGTATATTTTAAAAATAAGCGGCTTCGGAGTGTTAAAGAAAATGATTATGAGAAAAATTACCTTGTTATTAACCCTGTACCCCGAAGCACGCTTAAGTCTTAATAAATTTTTATTTGTTATTTTATCTTTTAAACAGTAAAAAAAATAAAATGTTTAAAAATTAATCTGGTTTTTGACAAAAATTATCATCTCCACAGCAACCTAAATGGTTACTATTTGCTTTTTCAAAAGCTTCCCTGCCTTCTTTAAATGCAAACCAGGCGATGGCTAAAGAACCTAAAATATCAATATAGCCAATTTGAAAAATCATATATAAACCACTCGAAACCAATAGAACAACCGATAAATATAAGCAGGATTTTGTACAATTGGCATCGGCAATAATAGCATCTGAATTTAATTTTTTGCCAATTTTTAGCTTGGCTCTCATTAAAAAATACATGGTAAGTATGGATAAACTTGCGATAATTATTCCCGGTATGGTAGTTACTGGTTTATTATTTTGGATAATGTTAATTGCTGAGCCGATAATAATCCCTGCTGTTAAAATATAAAAACTAACACCGGTAACTCTAAGTGCTGTTTTCTCAAATTTATCTCGTTGCTCGGCTTTTGAATATCTCATTCGCAAAACCATATGGGCAATACCTATTCCCGAAATTACTTCTACAAAACTATCCGAACCAAATCCTAAAAGCGATAAAGTGTCATCATTGATACCAAAATATACCGATACAATGCCTTCGGCTATATTATATACAATCGTAATGATGCTAAGTATCAGGGCAGTTCTAAGTAATTTGTTTTCAGCCATAAAAAAGAAAATAAGATGTTAATATCCGTTTATTGGGCAAATATAAAAATTATTTTTGATGAACCAATAAAAAGGGAGCACCTGCAATAGCAGGAAGAGCAATATTAATTATCCAGATAAAGATAGTTGCCAGGATAATTCCGGGTATTTGTTGGGTAAACATACCGACAAAAAAAATGGATAGAGAACCCCTTACGCCTAATTCGGATAGTGTTGTGGTAGGAATTAAAGTCATAAAAAAATAGGTAAGGGTAATGGCTACAAAACTTTCTAAAAACCGGATTTGAACATCAAAAATTAAAAACAGCAAATAAAATTGTAAAGAAAAAATAAAATATCGCAAAAAGCTGTAAAGCAATATAGCCCATAACGACTTTTTTGATTGGTTGGATAAGAAATGAATCTGTTCTGTTTTTTTTCTGAGATAAGGGATTTTTAAAAGGAGTGGTTTTATTTTTTGTACATTAAAAAAACTCCATAATAAACCAAGTGTAAAAATTAAAATAAATAGTGCCGTAAATTCATTAAATAAAGAGTTAATATGAATTTTATCAGGGAAACATAGCAAAAAAAGAGTAAAACCAATTAATCCCATTACAACAGTTGCCGTTAGTTGGGCAAAACTTCCGATTCCTGCCACCAATAATCCGTAGGTTCTTTTTCCTTTTTCCAAAGAATAAGCTCTTCCGGCAATTTCTCCTATTCTGTTCGGAGTGAATATACCTATGGTAATGCTGGTAATAATGATTTGCGTTGATTGTAAGAAACGGATTTGTGTTATTTTTTTTACCAACTCTTTCCATTTTATAGCTTCGATACTCCAGTTTAAAATCATTCCAACAAATACCACAGCAATAAATGTTATCCGGAGGCGGTTAAATTTAAAATCTTGTATGGTGAAATCTTTAAGCGCTTCGTGGTTTTTTAGCTTATAATAAATAAATCCGTAGGAAAGAACGATAATGATTATACTAATTAAGTATTTAAGGATTTTTTTATTCATTACAGACTTCTTAAAAAACAATAAATTTTAGATGTAAGATTACACATTTTTGATAATTATTCAGGATTAAATGCCAAATTTTTGCTATTATGCAAATTTACAATCATTTGGTTAATATAATGATAAAGCTTTTCCTCTCTTGAAATTTTTTTCCATTCGGAGATTCGAATAGTTCCGGTAGGAACTTTCTATTTGTAGCCATGAACGGTAGTTCAGGGTTACAAATTACGCAAGAAAATAAATCCCGTAGGGATGGCCTGTAAAAGA
>JASGMZ010000082.1 GCA_030156305.1 Bacteroidales bacterium
ATAATATCACGATATACAAAAGAGCAAAAAGTTTAAAACTGCCTTCAACTTTGAGCCACTTAAAACAGTCTGACATGAAAGTAGTATATGAGTCATCGAAATTAGGTTGCCAATATTTAATCACATTTAACAGAACTGATTTAAGAAAAGAAAAAAATAAAAGATTGATAATATCAGAATTCAAAAATAAACTAAATATATCCCCACCAGAAATATTATCTCCCGATGAATTCATAAACTTAGTGTATATCCCTAAACACTAAATTTACAACTCCCCCTGCTTTTTTTGCTTCTGTTCCAAATTTTACCATCTCATCGCAAAATTCTTCATGACTCATTTTATTTATCCTATCCTCTGCTCTTCTTATCCATGCTGGGAGCTCATCATAATCAACATATTTTTTTATTTTTCTTACTCTGGGTTGTTTTTTAATTCTCTCTGTGTATTTTTTTGTGGTTTTTCCGTATTTCATATTTTCACCCAATATTATATTGTTGTTTATGATTTATATTTATTCCCCAATTGTTATTGATATTTTTATATTCTTTTTTTCACAGTAGAAACTCAACATTTCGTTAATTAATTCATCGTATGACCTATAACCTTTCGTTGTACATAATATTTTGAGTTTGTCCCTCGTATTTTGCTTTATTTTAATATCCTTCATTTTTGCATTCATAATATCACCAAAAACTGCATTATTTCAGTCTCTGCTGTGGATCCCCTGACCCGGGTTCGATTCCCGGTCCCGGCCCTTTTTTATTTAAGTAGTTTGGTTTCTGTTTTTTTTCTGTTTTATTTTATTAAAAATTAATTTTAGTTAAATTATATTTACTATTCTTTTTCTTCCAATTTTATGGGTTTTTACAAGTTTCTTTTGCTCTAAAGAGTTTATATATTTAACTATTGCAGGAAGGGAAACATTGAATTCTTTTGCCAAATCGGTTATTGTTTTTTCTCCTTCATTTAATGAAGATAGTATCTTTCTTTCAAATTTGGTTAAGTTGTAGGGATGTGCTATTTTTGGAAACTCAACTATTCTTTTGTTGTGAACATATACTATTTTATCTATTTTTTGAAATTCATAAAGGGAAGCGTAGAGTAGTGCAAAAGAGGTTATTTTTCTTCCGCCGGTTATATTTACAATTATTCTATTGTTTTCATTCTGCATGAGCTCTCTAAAAATTTCAACATTCTTTTCGAATTCCATGCCTTTTACTTCTACTTCTTCACAATCAATCCCGAGCATGTTGCATAGTTCTTTTGCTTTATTCAGTGCCACATCTATTTTTTTAAAATCTTCTTCTGATGTATATTCTTCATCATCTTTTGAATAAATTAAAACTACTTTTTTTGCCCCAAATTCTGCAATTGGTTTATACACGTGTTCCGTATGAAAACCCATGTTTATTATGTGCGTGGTCATGTTTTCTCCCTTTCGTAAATATTTATCGGGAGCCTATATTTAACCTCATATTATATAAAACTTAACTAAATTGGTTAATAGTTAAATTTAAATATTGGTTAATTCACTTTTAATAATGAATGATATATTGTAGGAAAGTTAATGTACAAATGGTGGCATCATGGGGATAAAAATAAAACCAAAGAAAGTATTTAAAAGTAAATTGTTCCAAAGGGGGACTAAATTTTACTTTGATAATATTTTTATAAATATTTTCGAAAAATACAGGTTAAAACCGGCGAAAGGGGGAAAGTTATTTGAAATTAAAATTAAAATGGGAGAGATTAATGGAAAAGATTTGCCCGATATGAGTTATCCGATGCATATCTTAAATGGGTTAATCCCCTCAATAAAGATTTTAGAAAGAAAGTGGTTGAATGATGGGTTGATAGATGAGAACAACGAAAATGAAGATTTAAAAATGCTTTTAAAATGTCTATTAATTGCCATAACATTTCACGATATAAATAAATTGCATGATGAAATTGATTTAAAAAATTCTGTTGAGCAATATTTCGAGGATGATTTAAAAGAAATTATGGAGCTAAATGAAGAGGAAAAAGAAATTATAAAATATCTAATCTTAGCAACAGAAGACAGGACAAGGTTTGTTATTTCGGATGAAAAATTACCCACAAGGAAAGGAATTAATAGATTAATAAAAGATGATTTGATTGGAATTATTCATTTGGCAGATAGCATCTCTATTCCAATTGGAGATTATAATGATTTGTTAAAAATTTGGAAAAAATTGAACGATCATGTTGATGTAAATATATTTTATTTCGATGAAACTCCTTATGAAGTTTTAGCAAGGTTTATTGTTGAGAGACTAAGGGAAGATATGGATTGTTATGTCATTTCTCCGAGGGGGTTTATTTACGAAGGGGATTTAGAAATAGATAAGGATTATTTAAGAAATCGTTTTGAGGATTTTTTATATCGAAATATTGAGAAAATGGTTGAATTAGATAGACAAAAGGCACAATTAGATATTTTTAGATTTATCGATGTAAATGAGGAAAAAATATTAAAATTAATTGATGAACTGAACAAATCATTTGGAAAGGATGCTTTTTACAGAGGTATTTCGAAGGATGATGAAATAAAAGAGATATTTACAAAAAAGATAGAAGATTTTAATGAAGGACAATTTAAAAAATTCCAGCTTTTAAAGCTTTTATTACAATTAACACCAACAAAGGCAAATGAAAAAGATGTTAAAAAATTAAAATCTCGATTGGATAGGAAATATTTCAAATCGGATAATATATTTGATTTAGATAAAGAGTTAGTTGAAAAAGTTAAAAAAAGTAAAGACACTGGATTAAAAAACTATTTGAAGTTGTATATCGCAACAAAAAATAATTTTGATGAAAAGAAAATATTAAAAGATTTAATTGAATTGATAAATGAGAATTACAAGGGTTCAGAGAAGGTTAATTTAGGGAAATTAATTTACGAAATTCTGAATTATTCTTATGTAAATGGTAGAAAATTGGGAGATATTAAAATAAATGATATTGGCTCAAAAAAGAACATCTGTTTATTATGTGGAAAAGAAACCCATACTGTAGCAATTTCAAACTTATGTTTTGGGTTTAAACCAAGGGGGTTTACAAATAGGACTATAGTAACGCTTAATAATACCCAGAAAAACATCTGTTCAACATGTTTAACTGAAGTAACATTTAGGAAAATAATATTTGGAAAAAAAGAAAATATCCTGTCAGTTTATATCGATGCCTATGATTATTTTGTTCCATTGATGGACGAGGGGTTAACTAAATATGTAGAAGAAAAGGGAGAAAAATTAGGAAAGATATTAAAAAATGATATTAATGAATATAAAAATAAAATAATTTATGGATATAATGCAAAAAAAGAAGAGGAATTGTTCCCATTTTTAATGGGATTCGTAGATGTATCTAAACAATCAGAATTTATAAAGTTTTATAAGCATATTTTAGATTTTGTATCTGAAACAGGGTTTAAAGTGTATATAACTTATCCGTTTAATCCAGACCGGGTAAAAAAAGAGACTATTATCTTTGATTATATTCCTAAATCATTTAAAAAGTTGAGGTGGGATAAAGTAAGGATTGATGAAGTTGAAAAAATAAAGGAAGAATTTAAAATGCTTTGGAAATTGGGATATACGATAAAAGGGGGGTCGAGGTCAGAAAATATAATTGTTTCATTGTTTAATGATTATGCAGATAACCCAATGGCATTCTTTTTCTATTTATTCAAGTTAGATGATCCATTATCATTTGTTAATAAGGATGATAATGGTATCAGTCCAATTATAGAAAGAATTGGTGGTGAGAAAATGAATATAATTGAAAAATTGGCAGATATTGCTTCAGATATTGAGTGGACAGGTAGAAGTGCTTCATCTAAAACTTCCATGATGAGGGAAAGTTTAGATGTTTTGAGAACGGGGGTAAAAAAGGGTTACACTGATGAAGACATCAAATCCCTTATGGCTGGGATGTTATATAGGAAACATCCCTACCTACAACAGAAGGAGAAAATAGAAGAATTTTGCAGTGTTTTGTACGATGAATTGTTTAAAGGGTTATGGAAGGGAGGTATTCCTTCAAAAAAAGAACTGAGATATTGGATTTATGCATTTGCCCTACATTACACTATAAAATCAGGAGAAAAAGCAGGAAGTTTAAAATCCAAAAAAGAAAAAGAAAATCAATAATGGGGTGAGAAAATGGCAAAACAAAAAAAGACAGTTGAAGTACTTGAAAATTATGTTCAATATGATGAAAATATTGTAAATGAGTTTAGAGAGAAAATGTATTCAATAATTCCAAAAGAATACTTTCAAGAAAAGTTTGACAAAAGAACACCAAATGTAATAAAAGTGGCCACCATAAGAGAAACCACCGGGTATTTAATAAACCGTTCAACAGAGCCAGATGAGGTTATAAGTACATCAATAGGTGATAAAGATGTTGTTGTAATTCCCTCAAGAAAGCTGAAATCAAGGGAAAAGTTAACCGGTTTAGTTTTATGTAGGAAATTTAATGTCGTGCATCCTGAGATAGAGTATAACTTTATAAAAAAATCGGGTTATTTGGCAAATCCTAACTCCATAATATTCGGAGATAGCGTAACGCAGTCGAATGATTCTGTAGGATTACCTTCAAGGATAATTTATGAATGGGCTTATTCAATAAGAGATAAGGACGATATTACTGAGGAATTAACACACAACGCTTTAAGTGAAGAGGGAACAATGTGGGATAAAGATGAGGGCTCCCAAAGGCAGAGTTTATTCGAAGTTCAATATATTAAACCGGGAGCTTATTTCCCACAGTTTATAACGTTCTATGACATAACACCAGAGGGCTTTATCCATGCTTTAATATCCCACTTAAAAACAACAAGATATGGTGCTCAATCAAATGTTATGGATGCAAATATGAAAAATGAAATTGTAGCAATAGCGTTAGATACATTTGAACCTCCTGTATCATCTTACTTAATTTCAAAAGAATTTGATGGGGACGTTTCTTATGAAAATGTTAAAGAGTTTATCATAAATAAACTAAATGAAAATTCGTCAATAACAGTTAAACATGATGAATTAAAGGACATTATAGGTTTAATTGGCGAGTACCTAAAAGACGATGAAAAATTAAAACAACTGTATTTGAAAATGCTCGATGACAGTATAAAATATATAGTAGAATGTAAGATTTTAAAAGATAAGGATGTTAAAAAACTGTTAGGGGAATTGGGTGTCTGATATGCTTAGGCATTATAAAATAACTCTTCTTTCTCCATTATTTTCTTACAATAAAACGGAAGGGGGAGTAGCATCAACTGAGCCTTTTATTGGAGATATAGCACTGGACTATGCTCTAAATTTTGTATTGGCAAAGAAAAAGGAATATACTTATCAAATAAAAGACAAACCAAATTATGAAGAAATAAAAGAATTCGGATTTCTTTGGACTATTGGAAGACCGATAAATTACGAAAAAACCCCTGTATATGCAAGAAAGACGTCTGAAATTGCTGATTATATGGTTAGAAAGAATGTAATTGAGCAAATGGGAAAGGGATTGTTTAAAAATTATTTTCATATTCAGGGGATAAAAGAAGGTTCGACATTTGAAGCATCTTTATTAACATTTGATAATGTAAAACTTCCAGAGAGATTTACATTAAGGGTTGGTACGGGGAGAGAGTGTTTATTGTTATTTGAAGAGAAAGGAGATATATCCAATGAAATTTGGCTTAATCTATACACTATCAAAAAAATATTTGGAAAAGAAATAAGGTTTAGAGAAAACCATAGTATAAGATATATCTTGTCTAATTATATAATCGCAAAAAGTTTCAACGTAACGGATATTCAAGAAATATTTAACCTTTAATTTTTTAACAAATTTCTTTAGGGAAATTATGGAAACGCTAAAATTAACTGTTTTAAAAAAATGTCTTCCATTTGGAAACAAAAATATAGATAGGTATGGAATAAATCTTCATAGATTCCAAGAAGTTTTTTATGCAGATATTTCCAATTTAAACAATGTTAATTTTATAGTGGCACCGACGGGAGCAGGAAAAACATTTTCTTTTTCTTTTCCAATAATTTATGCAAAAGACAACAAATATTACAAACCACTGAGAGGTTTAATCGTAGTCCCAACTAATGCTTTAGCAGAAGATATTGAAAAAACACTTCAAGAGCAGGACATAAAGGTTAATGTAATTACTGGAAGTACATTAAAAAAGAAAGGAAAAGAAAGAGGGGAAGAAATCTTTAAAGTTGCAAAAAACAGTGAGATTGTTATTACAAATCCTGATATTTTAAATTATATGATGAACAGTGGTTATCATCTTCCGAGGGGCTATGAAAAATTTAGGTATTTAAAGAACTTTCCAGATTGGACGCATTTTTTTGATCTTTTTGATTATATTATTTTTGATGAATACCATTTATACGATGAAGAGCAGTTGGGGGTTATTTTGGTTTTATTTTTAGCCACATACAAGTTTTCTAAAAATATAAAATGGTTTTTTGTTTCAGCAACACCTGAAGTAAATCTAATCGATCTTTTTAATGAAAACGGCATTAAACCAAGTGTAATTGAACAGCCATTAAGTAATGAAGGTAGAACTATTCAAGGAGAAATGGAAATTAAATTTATTAAAATCTCAAAAAATATTGAAAGAAGTTTATATGGTTATTTAGTTAAAAATGGAAGATTAAATGAGGAGATAAGGGAAACAATAAAAAAGGCGTTATTAACTGACGAAAAGGTTCTAATGGTTTTTAACTCTTTAAGGGATGCAATGAACATGAAGTATTTGATTGAAAAAGAAGTAAATGCTAGAATTTGGATAAATACTGGACTACAAACAAAGGAAAAAGAAAACAGCAAAATCACTAATGTAATAGACAACTCTGACATAATAATAACCACATCAAAGGCAGAAGTAGGGGTTAATTATCCAGTGTCATTATGCTTTATGGATGCTGGAATGTATTTAAGAAATTTTATGCAGAGAATAGGACGAGTTGGAAGGGGTAAAGAAAAATGTAAGATATATTGTACTGTTAATTCAAAAATCTTTAATAGATTAAATGAATTGAAAAAAACCACAAATGAAAATGAAAAACTCAATTATTATGAATTTGTAAATTTAATGAATAATGCATTTGAAGATAGGGAATTTAAGAAAGATAAAGTTCCTAAATTTTGTGGTGCTGTTTTATGGAGTGTTATTAACTCAATGGAAGAGTATGATAGAAAATTAACTTATCAAAGGAAGGATATTTTAAAGGAATTAACGGAAAGGTTTCCATATTATTGGACGTTATATTGGCTAAACGAAAAAATAGGAAAAATCGAAAACGATGAAGATGAAGATATTATTGATGAAGATACAAGGGAGGAATTGCTGAAGTGGTGGGAGAGTTTCAAAAATTCATTTAGAAGATTTAGGAAGGATAGTGTTATTTGGAAGGTTATATATGAAGATGGAAAGGAAACGGAATATGATTTATTGTGGATTTTAGATAATGCTTTTGTTGAAGTGGATAGGGAAAATAAAGTTGTTATTATTAAGGATTTTAGAGAAAAAAGAGCCATGGCGGTTAGAGGCATTGAAACTTTTTCATTGTTTGATAAAGACTGCCCTTCGACTATTGGAGGGACTGATAAAGGAGAATGGTTTAAATTTTTGTATTCTGATTATATTGGAGATATTCTTACAGAGAAATTTGAAAGATGGAAAATTTCTACTTACAAATATTTTGAAGATAAAGAATTTTTTGAAGAATTTGTTAAGAATATTGAGGCCCTTTCACCGATATATTCAAAGAAAAGAATCGAGATTTATGATTTGGTTGTTGATGAAGGGGAGGTTTTTGGAGAAGATATACTTTAAAATAAACGTGAATGGGAATATTATGGACCTAATCAACACATTTAAAGTTCCCACAAATTATAGATTTGTAAAACCCTTTACTTCGTTCAGGGAATTAAAAATCAGGGGGACTCAAATAAATTATTATTTTATATGTAAAACAAAGCTCTATCTCTTTTCAAAAAATGTTAGACTGGAGAAAGACAGCGATATTGTAAGTATTGGAAACTTCATCCATAAAAATACCTACAAAAAAGAAAATAGGGAACTTATAATAGGCAGTATAGCTATAGATTTTGTAAAGAACAAGAAGAATGGAATTTTGGAAATTCATGAAGTCAAAAAATCCGATAGAATGGAAAAGGCCGATATTTATCAACTCTTATATTATATCTACTATTTAAAAAATATGGGAATAACTGCAGTAGGTGTTTTAAACTATCCATCAAAGAAGAAAATAAAAAGAATAACACTAACTGAACAGAATGAGACCGAATTAATAAAAATAATTGAAGATATTGAGAATATCGCAAAAGGCAATAAGCCAATAAAACCCGAGCGAAAAAGTTACTGCAAAAAATGTGCATATTATGAATTCTGTTTTTCATGAGGGGCTATGAAAACCAACAAATGATAAGAACAAAACTTTAAAAAAGTTTTGATACAAAAGATAGCCTAATATTGGAGGTAGGGGGATGAAAACCAACAAATACATAAATTCAGACGGAAAACTCATAAGGCGAGAGAATACCATCTATTTCATCAACAAAGATGGAAAAAAGACACCAATCCCTGTGGAAAAAATACATTCAATTTATAGCTATGGTGGTTTGTCCTTTACTTCAAAAGTTATTGAGTTGCTCTCTAAATACAATGTTCCGATTCATTACTTTGGAAAATATGGTAATTACGTAGGAACTTTTTATCCAAAGGGGGAAAATTATTCTGGAAAAGTTGTAGTTAAACAATCAGAATATTATTTAGATAATGAGAAAAGGCTTTATCTGGCAAAGAAGTTTGTCGAAGGTAGTGTAAGGAACATATATAAAAATCTAAGTAGATACAAAATCGATTTTCCGGTTGAAGAAGTATTGGAAAAATTGGAAGATTCAAAGACAATAACTGAGGTAATGTCTGTTGAAGCAATGATGAGAAACGAATATTATGGGAGCTTCGATAAAATATTTAATAATTTTGAGTTTGAAAAAAGAAGCAGAAGACCACCACACAACGAAATAAATGCACTTATTAGTTTTGGAAACTCTCTTCTGTATTCGGGAGTTATTTCCGAGATATTCAACACTCATTTAAATCCATCGGTTTCTTATCTGCATGAGCCATTTGAAAGACGATTTTCCCTTGCATTAGATATTGCAGACATTTTTAAACCACTTTTAGTGGATAGGTTAGTTTTCTATTTGGTAAATAAAAACGTACTCGATGAAAGGCACTTTGAAAAAGATTTAAATTCTTGTTTATTGAATGATGAGGGAAGGAAGATATTTTTAACTCATTACAAAAAGCGACTAGAAAAAACAATAAAACATAGAAATTAAACAGAAAAGTTTCCTATCAAAGGCTGATAAGGTTGGAATGTTATAAACTTCAAAAGCATATTTTGGAAATGGATACCTATGAACCGTTTGTTATTTGGTGGTAATTGATGGGGGTAACACAATGTATGTGATAATAGTTTATGATGTGGGAGTTGAACGAGTAAACAAAGTAAAAAAGTTTTTAAGAAAATGGTTAAATTGGGTGCAGAATAGTGTTTTTGAGGGGGAGTTAACTGATTCAGAATTTTTAAGAGTTAGAGAGGGGATTAAAAGTATTATCGATAGTAAATTGGATAGTGTAATTATTTTTAAGCTTAAGGATAGAAAGTTCATAGATAGAAATGTACTAGGTATTGAGAAAAACTTAGGGGAGGATGTTTTATGAGGGCAAAATTAGAATTTAGAACTGAGAAAAATACGATAATTCCATTTAATCATCAATACACGCTTGCTTCTGCCATATACAATGTATTAAATAAAGCAGACGAAAGATATGCTAAAAAACTACATGAATATACTAAATATAAGTTTTTCACATTTTCTCTGCTGAATATCCCCAAAAGAAGGATAATAAAAGAAAGAGGTATTGTTTCATTGGATGGACGTGTATTTTTACATGTTTCTTCGCCAAATGATGAGTTTTTACAAAATTTTGTAAGTGGAATACTTGATTGTGAGATTATGAATATTAATGGCATTGAATTAATACCAAACAATTTAGCAATTGAAAAAATCCCTGAAAGCTTTGATACTTTAAAGACAGTTTCGCCAATTTATCTAAAAACCATAATTGAAAAAGATGGGGCAAAAAAGATATATGATTTATTGCCAAACAATTCAAAATTTTATGAGAACTTCAAAAACAATTTAAAGAAAAAATATGAATCATTTTACAGCAAAGAATGTGATTTAGATTTTAACTTTGAAGTTTTGAAATATAATTCAAAAAGAATGAAAATCAAAAATACCTTTTGCAGATGTTCTGAAATGGTTTTTAAGGTCGATGGAGATTATGATTTAATAAAATTCGGTTATGAATGTGGTTTTGGAGAGAAAAACTCAATGGGTTTTGGAATGGTTAGAGTTGCCTAAATTTTTTTATTTTTTAATGCTATCCTTGGTAATTATTTTTATTTTTTTATTTTATAGTTTATATGTTTTTTAATTCTGATTTTAAGGATAAATAGGCGGTCTCGAACCGACCATGTTTTATGATTATTTTACATATTTAGATGTTAGAATTTATTACGATTCAGCTTAGTTTAGGTATCATAGTTAGTTTTATCATATTTTCCTTATAATTTATGTTTATTTTTTTGTTTATGCAACTGCATGTTCTTTATTTTAAAAAATAAAACCAACTATCAAGTCGCACGTCTTTATATATGGAGCTCCAAATCATAGGTTCGAGATAAAAAGTTTTAAATAAGGGGAGAAACAACCTTCTTTATAGGGAAATAAGGAAAATTCTTAACTGTTAAAATAAGACCATAGTGGGATGGAAATTTGCAAATTGTTTTTTGGTTGGTTGTGGTGTTAAGTTAAAATAAGACCATAGTGGGATGGAAATTCACAGACTGGAATTTACGGAAATGCACGGCGTTAGTTAAAATAAGACCATAGTGGGATGGAAATAGTCATACAAGTGTATGGCAGGGGTAATTCGTGTTAAAATAAGACCATAGTGGGATGGAAATACAAAAAAACAATTTACAACGGCGGGCGGTGTAATCCCTTGTTAAAATAAGACCATAGTGGGATGGAAATTTATTTAAGATGG
>JASGMZ010000083.1 GCA_030156305.1 Bacteroidales bacterium
TTTTAAAATCTTGAAATTACATCAAACCACAACAAGATATTCATTATCTAAAAAGAGAAAATAGTTTTTTAAAATCTTGAAATTACATCAAACCACAACAAACAGTTAATGAACGTAAATTAATGGGTAGTTTTTTAAAATCTTGAAATTACATCAAACCACAACCTGGGATAGCGAGCGAGAAACAGGAACTTTGTTTTTTAAAATCTTGAAATTACATCAAACCACAACATGCGGAGTTAACTCTGAAATAAGTCAAATGTTTTTTAAAATCTTGAAATTACATCAAACCACAACTTACCGATAATTTATTTGATGCAGGGTCTAGTTTTTTAAAATCTTGAAATTACATCAAACCACAACAGGGAATTGGTTTACAGTATTTTGTTCCAGTTTTTTAAAATCTTGAAATTACATCAAACCACAACCTGGGTTGCGAAAAGGCCTTTTTTTGCTCTGTTTAAAGCTGTTTTTTCGGCCTGTTTTTTATTCACTTAATCCACAGGAAGTGGTTTTATGTTATCAAAAATACAATTCTATCTGCAATTTTAAAAATTTGTTTTCAATATGTCAAAGAACTTTTTATCATTTAAAATATTTCCAGTTGTTTTGGCCCTTCGGGCAGCGCTTTCTCTTTTATTCCCCAAAAATTAAGAATATCGCCGTATTGCTTATCGGTGATACGCAAAATACTGACCTGCCCTTTTTCCGGGATGCAGGCTTTGATTCTTTTTACATGTACCTCACCGCTTTCTTTACTGGCACAATGCCGGACGTAAACCGAATATTGCATCATGGTAAATCCGTCCTGTACCAAATCTTTTCGGAAACGGGCCGCCGCTTTTCGTTCTTTTTTAGTATTGGTTGGTAAATCGAAAAAAACAAAAAGCCACATAATATGATATGCATTTAAACGGTTATGTTCCATAAAATTAAACCATCGTTGGAAATTCGATTTGTTTTTTATTTCCAGCAAAACAAGCGGCCAGCGAGGCCGTTGTATGAGTAATAGCAATCATCAGCGGGCGGATTTGGTTTTTCATTCCCACATCGGACGATAAAATTTCGAGCAATTCGGCTTTTAATTCTTTTTCTACAATATCCACCTCCGGATATTTCCGGCACATATCCCATACGGCATAATCAATAAAAGGCCGGTAGGGTTCCATTATATCATCGGCCAAACAAAATGCATTATAGCGATTCCGGTGATAGATGCCAAACGAAGGCAGCAACCCGGAACCGGTTAAAGCCCTCGCTACCGCAGCACGCAAAACAATATACCCATAATTTAATAATGCATTGGGCCAACCGCCATACCTTTCGCGGGCAAAATCGTTGCCAAACAACCGTTTCCAATAAATACGGGCAGCCATCCCTTCGCGGTTGTCGCTATCACCGCTTTTCACCTGCCGCGCTAAATGGGGCAACGGACGGTCATCCACATTTAATTTTTTTAGCACATTGGCCTGATTTTCGATTTTGGCGATTACCGTTTGTTTCCACAGATTTTTTTTCAGAGGTTCCGAAGCTGCTACCTGCTGCCGGTAAACTTCGGTTTGCTGATGATGGCCTTCCATATTAAGCAACATCGATTGCGGATGATGTTTGCTGTTACAAAAAATAACGGCCACATTATGATTCATTAATTCTTCGATTAACGGCATCGTTAAGCTGATTTGCATATTTTCAATCAGCATAAAACCAATATCTTCAACCGGCACGGTTTTGGTTTGCTGCTCTTCTTTAAGCTCAACAACCAACTGTTTGTTTTTAACCGACAACCGGCTGGGTTTGGTAAAATATAAGGTTCGTTTAATCATTTTAGTTTAAAATTAAATTAATTAATTCAATTCATCGGATGACTTGGAGTCATCGGATGAATTTTGAATTTTTATATACTCGTTTGCAACTGTTTTATTTACCACTAATCCGTTTCGCATTCCGGCATAATCCTGTGCCGATGAAAACTCCCAGTCTGTTTCCGTTTTCACTAAACCAGCCTTTACCGGATTTTGATGGATGTATTCAAAACATACCTGTGGATATTGACGCTCAGGACAATCTGCCTGAATCTGCGTTTTAAATTCGGTAGTATAGAATGAGGGAGTTATACCGTTTGGACAGTTCAGGCATTCGGCTTTGGTTTCTTCTCTAAAAAGTTTCCCTGTCCTATTTTCTTGTTTATTAATAGCTTTTGTGTATCCCATTAACATAATTCCAATTGAGGCATTAAATGTTTTAATTTTAGGCTCAGTCTCGGTGTGTCTTAAAGACACGCCGAGACTTCTTAAGGGTAAACTTACTTCGTTAACCAACACCATCAAATGAAAATGATTGGGCATCAACCCTGTCAAATTAGATTTCATTCCTTCTCCCATTTTTTTAATCTATTTTTAAGATACATTTTTCCATAATGAGTTTTTAAATATTTTTCTCTGTGAGTAGCATCTTGCTGATTAAGACATCCTTCAAAATAAATAATCTGTAAGGGACGTCTATTTTTTGTTGACTCAACTAAACCATCTGAATGTTGTTGAAATCTTAATTTTAAATTTTTTGTATATCCGGTATAGTTTTTTCCATCCTTTAGACTTCTTAATACGTAGACATAATAAAATTTATTCATAATCTAAATTTAAAATTATTTGACAGGGTAAACACCATGCCAGAATATAAGAATAAGGTATAATATGAATTTTTACCTTTTTTAAAAAGAACCAATAATTCTCCCGGTTAAAAAATATCTTTTCCCGGTTATTGCCCTGGTTATAAATATGGTATATGTATCCTTTTTCAAATTTCATAACATTATACTTTTATAATTTCAGTCTCGAGACTCGGTGTGTCTCAAAGACACGCCGAGTCTCTTACATCATTTTTTTAAACACTCGTTATTTTTCCTAATTGGTTTATCTTAACTTTAAGAGGATTTACTTTTTCCCATGCCCCAAAACTTTGAATTCGATATTTTTCATCAAGGTTTGAAACAGTACTTGCCAGATGATGCCTGAACGTATAATCTAAACTCGATAAATTTTGCACCCGGTAAAGATGTTTGCTCAGTATTTGCTTATCCAAATTCCTGATATCATTCGTTTGTTCTTTATCCAATCCTAATAAAAACATATCATTTACTTCTAATGTTGACACTATTTCTACGCCATCATTTGGCAATTGATATACCGGATTTCCCTGATTTTTTCGCTCTGCTGCTTCCCACAGTGTAACAATACTTTCCCGCAACTGACCTTCACTATCTTTATAAATCATCACATGATGGTTATTCCTCGGGTTCACATATTGATTTGTATTCTCAGAGGGTTTTAACATTTCGGTATTTCCCAGATTTTCTCTAACACGTACTTTTTTAATAGGCACCCTGTCTCCTTTTTTATTGGGAAGCGTATAAAGTTGCCGGTTTTCTTCTTCGAGCAGTTTTACTTGTTCGTCAATTCTTTTTTCTTCCTCATCCCCTGCTTTGGCCCGGTCTTTTTTTAGCGCTTTAATTTGTTCGGTAATAAATTTTTCTCTTTGACGAGCATATTTAATAATTCCTTGAACTCTATTGTCTGCTATTTTATTAATTTTATTATCATCTAACCTTTCAACTGGAATTCTCATATGATATGCAACTCCTTTACCAGGAGTTTCCCTTCTTCCATAAACTGTTGCCATATGCAATTGCCCACGAACAGCCTGTCCTTCGCTTCTATATTTTTTACCATTTTTTTCAATTATCATCGACACTTTTTTGGTTACCGTATTATCTTTATGATGTGAAACCAAAATTTTATTAGCTGCTTCTTTGGCATGTTGGAAAAAATTTTCCCAGGGTTCTTCAAAATATGGCCTTTCAGTAGCTATTCCTTTCTCCAGGGCATCTTTTTGTGCGTTATACCGGTTTAATTGATTAATAATATTATAGTCTGTTAGGGCAATAGCAATCGCATCTACAGCATGATGTCTGTGGTCATCCCTATTCTTTTTGGGGTCGAAACGAATTTCTCCGGTTTTATGGTCAACCCATATTTTCCCTTCAATTAATTTTTCGTCATTTTCAATCTTGGGTGGTTTGTTTTCCACCGCAGCAAATTCAGGTTTTTCTGATAAAATATTCAATACCGCCCAATATCTTCCGGGTTTATCATTCCAATTAAACTGTAACTGTATATCGTGTAAAGCTGTAAAAGTCCCTTCTTCGTTTATATCACCTAAAACCAATAATTGATTATTTTCAATTTCAGGTTTCTCATTTTTAGTGGCAATAAATTCAATATTTTCAAAATCTAAATCAAGCAGTACCCAATATTGTCCATCATCCAAATCAGTTTCACACTGATAAATGTATGAGGTAAAAACATGATTTTTTACTTTACCGAATAGACAGATTCCATTTTTATTTTCCGGCCGCTTATTTTTCTGCGGCTCTTCAAACCTCTTTTCAGTTATTTTAAATTTTGCCCAGTAACTTCCATCATCAATATTTTTAGGTGCATCTATTCTTCGTTTCAAACTATCATGATTAAATTTACTTCGATTAATCATTCCTCTTAAAATAATTTCATCATCACTATAATCAGGCTTATCAACATATTGTCGCAATGTTTTCAATGGTTTTGATACCTGAAATTTAACATAATATTTACCGTCAGGTATTTCCGGAGCCTCAAATTCAAGATTAAGCCTGTGTGCCTTAAATTTATTTTTAGTAACATAACCAGTAACAACAGTTTCCTCGGCAGCAACATCAGGCCGCGGGTTATTCATTGGGTATAATTTTTTAATATTCCTTTTTTCATCGGTTACAGCCCAATAATTAATGTCTCTTTCATGGTCAATATCAAATTCATCATCGGGCAAACCAATGGTAGGTTGAAGAATATTATTTAATCCCCACAATCTTCTTAAATCAGCAGTTACTTTACCCGGCATAACCAATATTTCATTACAAACTTCTGAAAGAATCTCTTTTGTTTTCTTACTGATATAGCGATCATCGTTTAACTGACGGGAAATAAATTCTTCGGTTTTCCATTCTGTTTTTCGTGTGGTAAAACGTTTGGCTTTATTAAAAGGCAGCACACTGTAAGCTCTTTGCTCAATTTCTTCCCAACTGGCAGCGCCCCACAATTTTTTATCGTTATTTTTTTGGTAAAACTGATAAGGTGTTAAATTCCCCTTTAACTGATTAAATTTAGCATCACAAATAGTTTTATTAGCAAAACTATCGTCTAAAGAGAAACTTCTGGGAATAATATGTTCAATCTGCACTTTATTTTCATTCCCAAGTAAGTCACTAATATTTAACGTTTTTCCGGTATAAGGGCAAACAACTTTTCCAGCTTTGCCGTGTATTTCATTAAATAAAAGTACTTTTTGTATATTTTGCCTTGAAGGTACAAGCTGATATTCTTTCAAAATTTCCCGAACATTCTCATTGGCCTTAAAATTTTGTTGTATCATTCTTGATACATCTTGTCTGCCCTTTTTACTCAATTTCATTTCTCTTCCCATCTCAACAGCTATACGGTCAAACCGTCCATATTTTTCTAATAATTCGTTTACCATTCTCCTCATTTCTTGTACAGCACGTTGTACGATAGGATTTCTTAAGTTTTCTATCTCAGAAATTTTATCCGATTTTTCTTTGTCTTCTATTTCCTGGCTATGATGATACAATTTCTTAAAAGCAGGATCATCTTTCTCAAATCCATAATGGTTTTCTGGGTTAGAAAGGTATTTTTTTATTTTTTCAATAGCTTCCCCTTGCTTATTATTTTCTTTAATTATAGCAAGAATATCATTTACAATGGTATCATGATAATCAGCAAACCTTTCCCATCGGGGAATTTCATCATTTTGTATTTTATAATTAAATGCATTCATTACTCCTCCCAATACCACTGCCTGATTATACAATAAACCACGTTGAAGAAATGGCAATATGTTACGAATAGCTTTTAAGGATAAACTGGAATATTTATCATCTTTTATACTTACTTTTTTAACATCTTCTAACTTGATGTTTTCTTTTAATTCATATTCTTTTGTATTTGTAAGCTTTTTAAAAAGCTTCTCGGAATCATCAAAAAAGTAAAAATCATGCCAGATATTATGATAATTATCTTTCCATCCCTCTTTACTAAATAATTTAGTTAATTGAGCTATAGTTGGGCAACCTTCCACTTTATCATCATCATTATAATTAAAATTTTCATGCGATAATTGAATCAACTTCACAATATCAGCAAATTTTACGGTTGTTTTTTTAGTTTTTAGAAAATCAACAATAACTTTTTTCTGCTCAATGGGTAAAGGAATATTATTTCCGAATTTTATGGTGTTAACATATTGCCATGCTCTGAAAATTTCATAATCAGGATGTGAAATAGAAACCGGGGTTTTATTATTTTCATATCGACATTTACCAAGCAAACTTTTTTGAGAACGCAAGGGACGTTGATAAAACAAAACACTATCTTTATTATCAAATTTAATGTTGTTATCGTTTATTTCAATTTTTCCTCCAAGATGATCATGCAATGATATTTTTTCGTACGAAGTTACCCGGGTTAATGTTTTATTAGCTTTTTCTCTTTCAACAACAATCTCCTCAACATCAACTCTATCCCTATTATTTTTGAGATATTCAATTTTTTTTGCATTTCTATTTCTATTTTTACTCCCATTAAGGAAAACAACTTTTTGTTTTGTTACAAACACTTTATCTAATCCTAGTCTTGTGGCTTGTTTTTGCCATATTTTTTCAAATTCTTCAACATACATATCCCGTAATGTATATCTTCCTCTTATTCTTAAATCATCGCCATCCTCATTTCGGATATTTTTAAAAGATTCATTTTCATCAGGGTAAATGGAATAAAGATATTCTCCAAGGGTATTTCCATTTAATGCTTTTTTGGTATCATCAATCCCCACCATATCTTCTTTTCCGGCATATATTTTTCCTGTTTCTTTTTCTTTACGAGTACTTAAAAAACCACGATGCTGAATAATATGATACAAAAACCGGCCAAATTCCATTTTGGTCAATTCTCCATTTATTCCTTTGTACCGAAGCTCATACGGGTTAAGTTTTAACCATTGAATAAATTTCTCTGTTTGCGGAAAATGCCTTCCCTCACTTTTTTTATGTTTATCCCAATGCTTCCAAACCATCAATTGGTCATGTGTCAATGGACACATACCCTGTTCAATAAGCAATTCGAGCAATTTAATTTTCCGCATTCTTCGCCGTGCAACCTGCCTTCGAGTTTGTCTGTTCTCTCTTCGCAAAGCATTTTTGGATTTTTCTCTTTCTTCACCCTCATTCATATTTACAACACCTTCGGGAAAAATCCTTACGCCACAATCATCAATTTTATTATTTTCTTTATCTACAACAGCCCATCCAATGCTGTTGGTTCCGAGGTCGAGTCCTAATATTTTTGTCATAACTTATCTATTTTTTTGTTTGATTAATATTTATATCTTTAAAAAGAACATTAAATTATAAAAATTTTCATAAAAACTTGGCATTTTAACTTAAAAATTATATATTTGGGTTATTACATCTTATCACAATAAGGCTATATGCCGAAGGATGTTAATCCTATACTCCCGCTTCGGTGGGAGTTTTTTTAACACCACCCGGTTAAAAACTTTTCCAATTATTTTATTCGTATTTTTTGTATATAAAAATCTATCGCCTACATTTGCATCATGGTTATGGTTCTTAGTTAAATTAGCTAAGAGGGAACCGGGTGAGAATCCCGGACAGTTACCGCTGCTGTAAGCTCCATACCAAACTTTTTGTCCTTGAAAAGCCACTAATTCGTTCCCGGGTTATTTTCCGGTACGATTGGGAAGGCCGGCAAAAAGGGAGTAAGTCAGAAGACCTGCCATAAACCATTTGCATTTGTAGCTTTCGGATAAAAAGCGAAGGTGTATTAAACCACACCAACACATTTCCCTTTATATCCTGTTAGTTACAGATGATTAAATCGATAAACCGGATTTAATTATTTGTGCTAATGAAGTTTTTAAGATTAACATTATTTTGTTTTCTGGCCGTTACACTCCCAGGTTTTGGAGTAGAACCGGCTGATGATTTGCCTGTAGATACCATTGCACTCAAAGAGGTACATATATCTGCTCAACGGATGAATCAATTTTCTACAGGGCTAAAAATATTTCCCATCGAAAAAGAGCTTATCGAAGAATACAAAACTCAATCGTTGGCTGAGTTGTTAGCCATGCACAGTCAGATATTTATCAAAAGCTATAGCAATGGTGGAGTTACAAGCCCCTCCACCCGTGGAAGCGGAGCTAATCATACAGCTATATTATGGAATGGATTTAATCTTCAGGATCCCATGAACGGAATGGCAAACCTTTCGCACATTCCCATGAGTTTTATAGATGAAATAGCGGTACAACAAGGCGGGTCGGGTGCATTATACGGAAGCGGAGCATTAGGCGGAGCCATTCATTTTAATACAAATCCTTCATACAACAAAGGTTTTGAGATTAAAACCCATCAAAAATACGGTAGCTATCAAAATATTTTTAATGGCATTAATCTTAATTATAGCAATAGCCATTTTTCTTCCTCATCCCGTTTATTCCGGCATACCTCACAAAACAATTACGATTATGAAAATATTGCCACTATCAACCGGCAAACCGAAGAGCTTGCCCATGCAAGCTATCAACGATTTGGTTTTTTGCAATCGTTAAAATATAAACTCAATAACCGGCAAGAAATAGCTTTTAATGGATGGTATCAAAAATCATTGAACGAATTACCGTCTACGATGCTTAATGTAAATCCAGGGCAAGAAAAACAAACAGACCAACATATAAGAATTACTGCAGGCTGGAGAAGGTCAGGCGAGCAGTCAACAACCATCATCAGAACGGCTTATTTAAAGGGTACAAATATTTATACAAATCCTGTAATTAACGATACAACAAATAATAAAACAAATTCTCTTATTGCCGAAATTGAACAAAAATTTCAGCTGGGAAACCATCATTTAATTAACTTAGGGATTAACGAAACCTATGAGAAAGCCTCATCCGAAAACTACGGAGGAGAAAAATACAGAAACAGGGTTTCTTTTTTTACCTCTTACAAAATTTTCACCCTTAAAAATAAGCTTTCGTCAACGCTCAGTTTTCGAAACGAAATTATTGATAACTCCACTACTCCCATCACTTATTCGTTGGGTATAAAAGCCATCATCTTCGAATGGATGGCCCTAACCTCTAATTTTGCTAAAAATTACCGCATACCAACATTCAACGAGCTTTACTGGGGCAATTGGGGTAATCCTGATCTGGAACCGGAAAAAGGGTTTAGCGAAGATATTGGGATAACATTACAGAAAAATTTTACAGTGCATCAGGCTCAATTTAATGTTACGGCTTTTAATAGTAATATTGATAACTGGATTATCTGGGTTCCCGACCATACGATTTGGACTCCAAAAAATGTACAAAAAGTATGGTCGCGTGGAATGGAAAGTTCATTAAACTATTGTTTTACTTTAAACAAACTACAACTGCAATTCAATGCAAGCTACAATTATACCAAAACAACCAACGAAGCTAATAATCAGCTCAACAACAAACAGTTAATTTATGTTCCCCTCCATCAATACCACTGGGGGCTATGGGCAAAGTACAAAATGTTTGATATTAAATATAACGAATCGTATACCGGAAAAAGATACACCTCAGAAAATAACCAACAACAGGTTGATGCTTTTACGGTTGGAGATTTGCATCTGGGAATGCGTTTCGATACAAAAATAATAACAGGAAAATTAACCTTTTCTGTACACAATATTTGGAACACATCGTACCAGGTAATGGCCTGGTATCCGATGCCTCTCCGAAATTATTCCATACAATTAACTATAAATTTTAACCACAAAAAGTAAAAAATGATGAAAAAATTACATTTAATCGGATGGGCTATATTAAGCCTAACAATTGCATTAATACTAAATTCTTGCGAAGATGATGATAACCCATATCCAACAGGAGTTTATACCGAGGGTGTTTTTATTGTAAACGAGGGCAACTCCACTTCCGGAGGGTCTGTAAGCTTTTACAGCTACCAGGGTGACACCGTTTCTAACCATATTTTTGAAAAGATAAACAACAGGCCTTTGGGCACTTTTGCTCAATCGCTAACCAATTTTAATAATAAAGCTTTTATTGTTGTTAATGGTTCAAACAAAATTGAAGTCGTTGAACAACATAACTTTAACGAGGTAGCTACCATTACAGGATTTGATTTACCGAGGTATTTTATACCCATAAATAGTGATAAAGGATATGTAACTCAGTGGGGAAATAATGGTGAAATAATAATAGTGGATTTGAATAACTATGAAATATCAGACACTATTGAAGTTGGCACAGGGCCTGAAAAAATGTACTCTTTTTATAATAAAATTTATGTTGCCAATGGTGGAGGCCTGAGCGTAGATTCTACAATTTTTGTTATTGATGCTTCTTATGACAAAGTAGTAGATACTATTGAAGTGGGTCATAATCCCAAAGATATGGTTATTGATACAGAAGGTACCCTTTGGGTTTTATGTTATGGTTATGTTCAATATGGCGATGATTGGAGTGTTGTTTTTGAATCACCATCAGAGTTATACAAAATCAATACAAACAATCATAACATTATAGATTCATACACCATAAGTGAATATCTACACCCCGAACATTTGGAAATCAGCCCGGATGGAAAATCGATTTATTATGGAGGTGGCTTTTCATTCGGAAATATTTATAAAATGAATATTAATGATACAGAGCTTCCTGCAAATCCATTTAGCGATAAATATTTTTACGGATTTAATGTTGATTGGAAAGACGGAACATTGTTTGCATTGGAAGCCCCGGATTTCACCTCCAATGGATTTTTATACCGAATTCATCCTGATGGAACAATATTAGGTGATTATGAAGTAGGTATTGGCCCCAATAGTGTAGGTATGAAGAAAAAATAAATAGTGGCTATAAGAAAACGTCAATAACTGCGTTACGCTCGCATTGGCAATTAGTCATTTACGTCAGTAAACTCCTGGCTGACAATTCTTCGCAAGCCTTGTTCTTGACGTTTTTTATTACGCCACTAAA
>JASGMZ010000084.1 GCA_030156305.1 Bacteroidales bacterium
ATTATTTAATTTAGCTCCATGGATTTGAAAGAACGAATGAAAGGTTTTGAAGTACTGGGAAATTTTTTAAGGGAATTCCCTCGTGGAGATGATAAGCAAACGAGAATACTGGATGATATTGTGGTAAACGATTATATTTACAATCCATGGTTTACTGAGGAAAATATCAGGAAATCAATACAAGCCATTGGCAATTCACTTACACCAGAAAAACTGGAAAAATGGATTAGCGATTATCCCTATCTAAAAAAAGAAAAACCCGGGAAAAAAATTGGAGTTATTACGGCAGGGAATATTCCTTTGGTTGGATTTCATGATTTTATCGCTGTATTAATTTCCGGACATCAATTTTATGGAAAATTATCGTCAAAAGATAATCGGTTATTACAATTTATTGCTGATTTTTTAATTGATTTTAACCCTGATTTTAAAAATCTGATTTACTTTGAAGAAAATCAACTTAAATCTTTTGATGCCATTATTGCCACCGGAAGTAATAATACCTCAAGATATTTTGACTATTATTTTGGGAAATATCCACATATTATCAGAAAAAACAGGCATTCTGCTGCTGTTTTAGATGGCAATGAATCAGCCGAAGATATTCAATCATTAGCCGATGATATTTTTAGTTACTTTGGTTTAGGATGCCGTAATGTGTCCAAATTATTTGTCCCAAAAGATTATTGTTTCGATCACTTCTTTTCAAATATCGAGCATTATCAGAGCATATATAATCACCATCAGTATGCAAATAATTTTGATTATAACCGTTCGATTTTCCTGATGAATCAGGTACAGCATTTTGATAACGGATTTGTTTTATTAAAAGAAGATCAGTCCCTATCCTCTCCTATTGCCGTTATTTATTTTGAATATTATGAGCATATTAACCGGGTTAAAGAGTTCATAAATCTTAATCGTGATCTGATTCAATGTATTGCATCCAATATCAAATTTCCTGAAAAGGTGGTTCCGCTGGGAAAAACGCAACAACCAGAATTATGGGATTATGCAGATAATATTGATACAATACAATTTTTGTTGAATCTAAAATAAATCAAAAATATCGGCTAATACATTATTTTCTTTTCATTTTCTGAGGTTTAATCATATTCTCTGGTTTTAGCAGCTCATCTATTTCTTCTTTGGATAAAAAATCTTTCTCAATAACCAAATCATAAACACTTCTTCCCGTATTAAGCGCTTCTTTGGCTAAGACAGAACACTTTTCATACCCTAAAACAGGATTTAGCGCTGTAACAATACCAATACTATTTTTAACCATTTCGCGGCAACGTTGTTCGTTTGCTGTAATTCCGCTAACACATCGATAATTGAAAGTTTTCATCCCGTTAACCAACATTTCAACCGACTCAAAAATACTTTGAACAATCACGGGTTCCATTACATTTAACTCTAATTGTCCGGCTTCAGCACCCATGGTTACGGTTAAATCATTCCCGATGACTTTAAAAGCAATTTGATTAACCACTTCCGGTATCACCGGGTTTACTTTCCCCGGCATAATAGATGAGCCAGGTTGCATCGGAGGTAAATTTATTTCGTTAATCCCTGTACGTGGCCCCGAGGATAATAATCTTAGATCATTGGATATTTTTGAAAGTTTAACAGCTAATCGTTTTAAAGCGGATGAGTACATAACAAAAGCACCCGTATCTTGTGTTGCTTCAACTAAATTTTTCGCATTTACTACATCTAACCCGGAAATTTTTCGCAAATACTTAATTACTTTTTCAGCATATTCAGGTTCAGAATTTATACCTGTTCCTATTGCTGTTGCCCCCATATTTACTTCAAGAAATAGATTTACATTTTGTTTCAACCGCTCCACTTCTTCTTCTAAGGTAACAGCATAAGCCTCGAATGATTGTCCAAGGGTCATTGGAACAGCATCCTGCAACTGGGTACGCCCCATTTTTATAATATGCGCAAACTCTTTTGCTTTTTGATAAAATGATTTTATCAGCTCATCTAATCCTTGAATTAATTTGTTATTACTTTTTATAAGCGCAATTTTTACCGATGTAGGATAAACATCATTTGTAGATTGTGATAAGTTAACATGATTATTCGGATGACAAAATTCGTATTGTCCTCTTTCGTAACCCATTATTTCCAGTGCTCTGTTAGCAATAACTTCGTTGGCATTCATATTGGTTGATGTTCCTGCACCACCCTGAATCATATCAACAATAAAATGATTATGATATTTACCATTAATTATTTCATTACAAGCTCTAATAATAGCATGCCCTATGGATGAATCAAGCAATCCTAACTCAATATTTGCCTGTGCTGCTGCCAGTTTTACCATGGCCAAAGATTCAATAATCACAGGGAAAAAGTTAAGTGTTACCCCACTGATATTAAAATTTTCTATCGCTCTTAATGTTTGTACACCATATAAATATTCAGCAGGGACTTCTCTATCCCCTAATAAATCATGCTCCTTTCTTGTTCTGCCTGATTCATATTGAGCGGCAACATTCAGCATTCTATTATTGGCATGACGCATTCGCCTGGAAATAACCCTGGCAATATTACTAAATATAATCACAGCTGCCGGGCCATTTTCATCAAAATATTTTTTGCTTATACTAAAAACAGTAGTATCCATTAAAGCTCGTGCCGAAGTAGAATGGGGTGAATCATTTGCCCAAGAGCCTTCGCCTAAAAAATCTCCTTTACTGAAATATGAAAGCCTGGTTTCCGAGCCAAAACGAACGGTTTTAAAAAGTTCAACCTCACCCTTATAAATAATAAATATATCTGTACGAGGGCCATTTTCTTCGAATAATAAATCTCCTTTCGAATACTTTTTAACCTCAATATATTCGGTTAAAATATTTAATTCCTCTTCTGAAAGGCCTTTAAAAAGTTCTATCCCCTTAACAAACGTTAAAATTGTATTATTATCCATTATAATCTCAGTTTAATTAAAATTCAAAATTACGAACAAATGTATTTAATATAAGTTTAAATCAATTTATTTTAAAAACAAAGAAGCCGCCCTTTTTACAGGTGCGGCCCCTTTTAACCTAAACCATCTTACATTAAGGAACTAAATATCGAACTAAGGTTTTTCTGAAGATTGTAAAACCTCCGCATCGATAAACTCTTCAAAAAGTTCATGAACATATTTTATATCTAAAGCCTTTCCTATGCTCATATTTGCTGTTTTATATATTTCATTCGAAATATGTTTTATTTGATTCTGATTGGCAATAAGTACCTGAATAGGGTCAATATCTTCAACATTAAACTTACCTTGAGATTTTTTCAGGATAGCGAGATTATTATTAATTATTTGCTTTATTCGTTTGTGCGATTGAGTAATTGTAGCTAATCGATGTCCGATAATACCAATTACCTCGCAGGTTTCTGCATCAATTACAGGGCATCCTGAATTTCCTTGTTTAATACTGGAATCAATCTGTAGATATTTTAATCCATTAGTATCCAAAAAAACAGAAGAAAGAATTCCTTGTTTTATAGCTAAATTTTCTCGATCGAGCTGATATCCCAACAAAGCTATGGGTTGTCCTATATTAATCTTTTCGGATGGCTGTTTTAATTTTAAAGATTTAATCTTCTTAAACTCATCAAAATCAATGTTAATAGCGGCAAATGGAATTTTTTTATTATCAAAACTACGTATAATACGCTGTTTTAATTCACTCATAGTAATTTTAACACTTGCTTCTTCAGTAAAACCATCATCTTTTATAAACCGAATACAAACCTCACTGGCTTTATAAATCTTATAAATATAATCATCGGTAATTAAAAAATGGCCGTTAACTTTAAAACCTGTCATTGAAATAATTTTTATCCCGGAAGAACTGTAGAAGTTTAACTGGCATACTGCATTTTGACATTTTTTCCAAACGGTATTGTACATAACTTCGTTGGGTTTTATAAGGTTTTTAATTGGGATATTGATTTTTGTATTTCAAAAACTTTGTGCTCAAATAGCTTTGAAATGATTTGATCCATTATTTCGTGCTCAGTAGAAATAATATTCATATCCTTAATTACTCTTGTATTTTCGAATGAAATATCATTCCCGTCAACTAGTATGTCTATTTTATACCCACTATCTTGTTTTGTAGTCCAGCGATTAATAATACCATCAGGGGTAGAATAAATTTTATGATACAAAACAAGTGTTAATTCATTTTCTTTTCCTTTTACCCTTACATCAATATTAAGTAAATTCATTTTAAGATTTAGGTTTAGGTTAAATTAGAATAATTTTACAGTTACTTATAAAAATTTAATACACGATATAAAAAAAAACAGCGTAACAATAGAAAACAAAACAAGAACACCAATATCGAAAGAATAGGCAATTAAAATTTTATTTCTTATGGTGTGAAAAAGTTTTTTCATTCAAATAAAATTTTATAATTTCCCGTTTCTTTTTGATAAGGCTAAAGTAAATATTTATAAGAAAGAAAAAATAGTGACTTTTTTATCGTATGGATTTCAAAAATAACCGTATGCATTTTAAAAATAACCGTATTTAGGCCATCGTTTTCATCTAAAAAATGGGAAATGTTCATAACCGAACACTAAGTGTCCCGTTTCCGGGCACTATAAATAATTATTTGAAAAAAAGGTAAATTCAAGAGCCTAAATATCAATAAATTATTAATTTTGGCACAGATTGTGAATAAATAAAACAAATATTGTAGAATAATTTAAATAATATCATAAATATGAAATTGCATCAAATAATCTTAGCTTTAGTAATTACAATCGTTTCGTTTCATTCTTTAAAAGCCCAGGAAGTATGGTCGTTAAGAGATTGTATCAATTATGCCATTGACAATAACCTTACGGTAAAAAGACAAGAATTGTCAGCAGAAATTGCAGAAAAGAACTATACTCAGTCAAAAATAAATCTATTACCAAACTTAAATGCACGGGGCGAACATTATTACAATGCAGGAAAAGCAATTAATTATGAAACATATCAATATGTAAATGAAAATTTTCAGGGAGGAAGTGTTTATTTAACTTCTGAAGTTAATTTATTCAACGGGCTTCAAAATTATAATAACATAAAAAAATCGAAATTAGATTTAATGGTTCAACTGGAAAACGTAGAGAAAGCCAAAAATGATATCACATTAAATATTACTACGGCTTACTTACAAATTTTACTTAATAAAGAATTAGTTGATAATGCAAAAGAACAATTAGAGGTTACATTAGAACAAATTGAAAAAACAAAAAGACTTGTTGAGATTGGGAATGCTGCCAAAGGAGATTTACTCCAAATACAAGCACAAGCAGCTGTTGAACGTGCTGATTTAACCAATAAGAAAAATAACCTTAAAATAGCTTACTTAGATTTAACTCAGCTATTAAATATAGAAAGTTCCGACGGCTTTGAAATAGAGTTTCCTGTAATTCCAGATATAACTTCTGAAGAAAATTATAATGTTGCTGAAGTATACAATAATGCATTAGAAATTTTACCCGAAATAAAAGGTGCCAGGTTACAGGTTGAAAGCTCAAAGAAAAATCTTGCGATATCAAAAGGACAATTAAGCCCAACATTATCAGCAGGATACCAATATGGCTCCAGATATAATGAGCTAAATAATAAAATTGAAGATGCAACGATAATTCTTTCCGAAAGCCCTACAGGAGTTACTGGAAGTGGAGAAAACATTTTTAATTACATGACTCGTAATATTTATGCAAGTGATTACCCTTATATAGATCAAATTAACGATAATGCAAACCACATGCTTTATGTTTCTTTGCGTATTCCGATTTTTAATCGCTGGCAAACAAAAACATCTATCGACCAGGCTAAAATAAACCTTGCTGATTCAAAATTAAATTTAGATTTACAAAAACAAAATGTTTACAAAAACATTCAGCAAGCACAGGCACAAGCTTCTGCAGCGCAAGAACGATATAAGGCAAACCTGGAATCGGCACAATCGATGGCTGAAGCTTTCAGATATACCGAACAAAAATACGAAGTTGGGATGGTCGATATTATTGAATATAAATCGGCTAAAAATGAATATAACATCGCTTTGTCGAATGTTTCACAAGCTAAATATGAATTTATTTTCAGAAAAAAAATATTAGAATTTTATAAAGGAGAGCAAATCGAACTATAAAAATTTCATGGTAAAATTTAGGGGTTAAGGTAATTATTCAACGATTTTTATAGTTTAGGATTAATTCGTTGGTTTTTAATTTAAGTTTGCTTTTTATAAAGTCCGGGTTTTCCCGGGCTTTTTTTAAAAAACCTTTTCTAAACACTTAAAAGGAACGTTTTGTTTTGGATACAAAATATCACCGGTTTGAGAGAATCCGAGCTTTTCGTATAGTTCAATAAGCTTTTGATTCGTAACGGTTATATCAAGCCTTACCGATTTATAGTTATTTTCTTGTGCAAATTTCTCAACAAATTGAATTAACTTTTGACCCACTCCTTTATGCTGCCAGGTAGGAAATACAGCAATTCTATGTATTACCATAAACTTCCCCCCATTGTTTTTCCACGCTACATCGCTAAATATTTCATCCTGATTTTCATCAAAAGTAATAGTAGCTATTGGAACACCTTTATTTATCATTAGATACAAAGATCCATTTTCAATTTCCTTTATTAACCGATCCGTATCGGGATAAGAAATATTCCACTGATAAATATTGTTTTTATTAAAATCTTCAATACATTGCCGCAACAAATACATGATCTCAATTAAGTTCTCTGATATGGCTTTTTGTATATGCATTTTATTTTTTAAGGTCTTTTTTTAATCAATATAAAACAAATGTAAACATTTATTTAAATTTGTCATTCAAAATTAAATATAAAAACAATTTCTAAAATTAAAAAATTAAAATTATCTTAATAATTTATTCTGATAAAAATCGTTACATTTTTACAATGAACAAACTCAAATGAAATCAAAATTTCAATTTTTTTTAATTTTAATTATCATATCATCAATCATCTCTTGTGAAAAAGAAAACTTTTATGATGCCTCAGATATAATAAAATTAGAATTTTCGCAAGATACTATCATGTTCGATACGATTTTTACAACCATCGGTACATCAACTAAATATTTAACAGTAAAAAATCCTTACGCTAAAACAGTGAGAATTTCATCAATCTACCTTGCCGGAGGCAATAATTCACCTTACCGAATAAATATTGATGGTTTTTCAGGAACAAAACTGGATAACTATGAAATCAAAGGGAAAGACAGCCTGTATATTTTTATTGAAGTAACCATTGATCCAAATAATTCTGATTTACCACTGGTGGTTAACGATTCAATTATCTTTGCGTACAAAAGCAATACTCAGGATGTAAATCTTGTTTCATGGGGACAAGATGTAAACCTGATTAATGGAGAAGAAAATGGAATTATTCAGGGTACACAATATTGGGCAAACAACAAACCTTACCTCATCTACAATTCGATGTTGATTGACACAAACAGTACTCTAACCATTGCTCCCGGAACAAAATTGCATTTTCATAAAAACTCGCGGCTTTATGTATTAGGGACTATTATTGCCGATGGTACTTTTGAGGAACCTATTATTTTTCAAGGAGACAGGCCCGAAGAAGATTACGATAATATACCAGGCCAATGGGATGGTATATGGCTTATGGCTGGAAGTAATGATAACATTTTCGATTTTACAGAGATTAAAAATGCAATAATCGGGATACAGGTCGATACACTGGCTAATGAATTAAAACCTACACTCCAATTATCTAACAGCAAAATTCTTAATATGACTGCTGTTGGGCTGTATGCCCAGGGTTCAACCATTGAAGCCCATAACAACGTAATTGGCAACTGTGGTCAATTTGCTGTTGCTCTTACTCTTGGAGGCTCATATTCTTTTTATCATTGCACTATTGCCAATTATTGGGGATATTCAACCCGGACTACCCCTTCGGTGTTACTTAACAATTATTATATTGATGTAAATAACAACTTACAAACCAGGCCTTTGGATAAGGCTATTTTTGGCAATTGTATTATCTATGGAAATAAAGAATCGGAATTATTTTTAGATAAAGAAGAATCGGAAAATTTTAATTTCTTATTTGATCATACGCTAATAAAAGTTGATGAAGATTTCTCCACAGCGGATAATAACTATTTTAAAAATATAATTGTAAATAATGATCCTACATTTCAATCTCCTTACGATAATAATTATGAGCTGGACACATTATCCGTTGCAAAAGATTATGGAAGCCTTGAATATGGGAATTTATTTCCACTCGATATGAATCTAAACAATCGCACAAATGATAATGGCCCCGATTTAGGTGCTTTTGAACGAATTGAAAACCAATAATGATGAAAAAAATTCTATTGCCTCTATATATTTTATTCTTTGTTTTCATTGGAAAAAATAGCTATGCACAATATGCTGAAGATGCATATAAAATAATGTTCTATAACGTTGAAAACCTATTCGATACGGAGAATGACAGCCTAAAAAACGATGAAGAATTTTTACCTTCCGGAGACAGATACTGGACAAAGTCTAAATATTTTAACAAGCTCAATAATATTTATAAAGTAATTATTGCTGTAGGCGAATGGAATCCTCCGGCAATTATTGGCATTTGTGAAATTGAAAACCGCAAAGTGCTTTCTGATTTGGTTTCAAAAACACCATTGGTAAAATTCGAGTATAAGATAGTACATCATGAATCGCCTGACAGGCGAGGAATAGATGTTGCATTATTATACAGGGATGAATTGTTTAAACCGCTTTACGACAAAGCAATAGCCGTTAATTTCCCTGACAATCCAGATTATAAAACCAGAGATATTCTTTATGTAAAAGGGATTGCCAATAATACCGATACATTACATATTTTTATCAACCACTGGCCTTCGCGATGGAGCGGACAGTTAGAATCGGAGGGAAACAGAGTTACTGCTGCACAAACATTAAAAAATACCGTTGATTCAATTTTTAATCGTAATCCTTATTCTAACATCATTATTACCGGAGATTTTAACGACACACCGATAAATAAAAGCTTAAAAGAGGTATTACAAGCAGAACTTAACTTTGAATCCATTAAACATAACAGGCTTTACAATGCATCCTACTATTTACAACAAACACAAAATATTGGAAGTCACAAATATCAAGGAGAATGGGCAATGCTTGACCAATTTATTATTTCGGGTTTTTTGTTAAATGAAAAAAATGACCTTTATACCACACTGGATGATATTCATGTTTTTAACAAAGATTTTTTGTTGGAACCCGACGAAAGTTTTTACGGGTACAAACCAAAAAGAACATTTATAGGCTATAAGTACAATGGGGGTTACAGCGATCACCTGCCTGTCTATTTAATCTTAAATTTCAATCCATAAACCAATAGTCATTTTACGAATTATCATTTCAGCCATCTTATTTATTATCCTTTGGAGTTAATCCAAGCTCTTGTCCTTTTTTTAACATAAATCCATAAGCTTCCTGGTAATTATTTTTTATTTCTCCATTGAGAATAGCCTCTTTAATGGCATTTTTAATATCACCAACCAGTTTACAGGGTTTTATTCCAAAAGTTTTTATAATCTCCTCGCCCGAAATGGGTGGCTGAAAATTCCGGACAGCATCTTTTTCTTCAATCTCAACCAATTTTTGTTCTACCCGCATAAAATTTTTCAAATGCTTTTTGAGGGTATATTCATTCTTTGAAGTTATATCAGCCCGACATAAAATCATTAAATCATCAATATCGTCACCCGCTTCAAAAAGTAACCGCCGGACTGCAGAATCTGTAACTTCATCCTGCGATAAAACAATGGGTCGCAAATGCAATTGAATTAATTTTTGAATATATTTCATTTTATCATTTAACGGTAATTTTAACCGTTTAAAAATCGAAGGGATCATTTTTGCACCCAAACGATCATGGCCGTGGAAAGTCCATCCAACATCTTCGGAGAATCTTTTGGTTTTAGGTTTGGCAATATCATGTAACAATCCTGCCCATAACAACCATAAATTATCGGTTCTTTTACGAATATTATCTACCACTTCGATCGTATGTAAAAAATTATCTTTATGTTTTCTGCCATTTTTTGTCTCTACCCCTTTCAACCTGGTTAATTCAGGAAAAAATTCCTCTAATAAACCCGTATCATCCAAATACTTAAAACCAATGGATGGTTTTGGTGATA
The DNA here is from genome assembly GCA_030156305.1 of Bacteroidales bacterium. Taxonomy (GTDB): domain Bacteria; phylum Bacteroidota; class Bacteroidia; order Bacteroidales; family UBA12077; genus UBA12077. The sequence continues at coordinate 10,245 of JASGMZ010000084.1, forward strand.
GTAAAATTTTATTTACCTCATCCATAATGCGCTCTTTTGACAGAATATCCATACGATGCTTGTTTTTACGGATGGCTGTGTACGTTTCCTTTTCAATGTTAAAATTTAGCTGTGCGGCAAACCGAATAGCACGGAACATCCGCAAGGGATCGTCAGAAAATGTGGTATTGGGATTTAATGGGGTACGAATAATTTTATTTTTCAAATCATCTAGGCCGTCAAAAGGATCAACCAGCTGTCCATAATTCGATTTATTTAAACCAATAGCTAACGCATTTATCGTAAAATCCCTTCGTTTCTGATCATCTTCAAGAGTCCCATTTTCAACAATAGGTTTGCGGGAACTTTTTCGATACGACTCTTTTCTTGCTCCCACAAACTCAATCTCCAAATCATCGTATTTAAACATTGCCGTGCCAAAATTCTTAAATACACTTACTTTTATCGATGGATTAATTTCCCGAGCAACCTCTTCGGCTAATTTAATGCCACTCCCTTCGGTAACAATATCAATATCTTTCGATGGCCTTTTTATTAAACAATCCCTTACATAGCCACCAATTACAAAAGTTGGCAACTTATTTTTATCAGCTACATCAGAAATAATTTTAAAAATTTTATTATTAAGACATTTCTTCATATGTATATATGACAATTTATTAAATTATATGACAAAATTACAACTATTTACATTTTATTTGAACTATTTGATGCATTTTAACGTT
>JASGMZ010000085.1 GCA_030156305.1 Bacteroidales bacterium
TACCATCATCGGTTTTCAATTTTAGCGATTTCATGTATTGTTGCATTTCCATGGCTGCAAGGACAACCTCGATCGGATTGGTTCGGTTTTTTTCAGGAATACCTCCGGCACACATATAAGCATCGCCAATGGTTTTTATTTTTTCAATATTATATTTTTCCACAACGGTATCAAATTGAAGAAAAAATTTATCTAACTGATCAATTAAATGTTCTGAATCAAGTTGTTCTGAGATTTTAGTAAATCCCTGAATATCGGAAAATAAAACCGTTACCATGTTGTAATGATAAGGCCCTGCCTTTTGCCCCGATTTTAATTCTTTGGCTGTAGATTTAGGCAGCACCCTTTCCAATAAATTGTCTGCTTTTTCTTTTTGGATGACAATTTCTTCAGTGCGTTCGTTAATAATATTTTCCAGCTTAAACCTTTCTTTGGCAAAATAGTAGTCTCTCCACTTAAAAATTAAAAGGATAAAAAATACAATGAACAAAAGATACATAATATAAGCCACAAAAGTCCGGTAAAAAGGCGGTTTTATAATAAATGAATAGGTAATCTCATTTGATAGTTCATCAAAAATGTTCCTGGCACGTACATGAAATGTATATCTTCCTTCGGATAAATTGGTATATTCCTTAAAATTAACCGAAGACCACTTCGACCAGGTAGCATCAAAGCCATCTAGCTTAAATTGAAACTGAAGCTGATTTTCGCTTGCATAATGATTAGCAGTAAATTCAAAATAGACTCTGTTCAATGGATCATTGAATTTAGAAATATCGTTCTTTTTAGAATTAATCTGAGCATGATTATATGGACTCAAAAAAATTGTTGAATCCTGGCCCAAAACTATTTTATGAAGGTAAGCGTTGAAATTTAGTTTTGAAGTTGTTTCCTGGCTAAGGTCCAGTCGAATAAGGCCTTCATATCCACCTAACCAAACAATGCAAGAATCATCGGGATGAATAGAGGTGATAAAAAAATCTTTTATCCGGTTTACGGGTAAAGGGTTAATTGTTTCTACCGAGGTATTTTTAAATCGTTTGACTAATGTTTTGTTGCTGATATTTCCTTTGCTGATGATGTTTAACCATAAATTTTTTTGGTTATCTTCAACAATAGGATAAATCCATTGAGATTCGTGCTTATTTTTAGCAGACAAAAGGGTAGTATCTTTATAAAAAACGTTGTTTTTTTTGTCATATCGTAAAATCCCTTGTGCGGTAGAAAAAAGCATATCATTGTGTATCGAATAAAGATGAACCCACTGAAGGTTTTGAGGAAAAATTGAATCATACCCAAAACGAGTAAATGGAAGGTCTGGATTATATTCATCAAATGGATCGATTTTATATAATCCATTATGTTTTGAGGCCAACCATAAGGTACCATCAGCTTCTTCAGCAATTGAACAAATCTTATCATTAATTCCTTTTAATCTCTTTTTAATAATCAGTATCCCTTGTTCGTATTTTAATGCTGACAAGCCATTGCTATGCCCTAAGAAAATATAATCGGGGTTTTTTGCTGAATGTAAAACGCTGACTATATCCTCTGATGCACGGTTATAAAATAAAACTGATTTTTTATCAACGATTTCATAATAACCCTTTGCTGTAGTTACAAAAAGATGATTTTTAAATGGATGGAAATGGTAACCGGAAGATTTTATCCCAGGAATTTGCTTAAAAAGTTTAACATGATCTGTTTTATCTGCCTGGTATTTATTAGATAAATAAAAAACTCCCAGGCTGGTAGCTACATATAATGTATTATTGAACCGGATAACATCGGTAACATTTCCTCGTAATCCATGATTGCGAGAAAAATAACTGTAAGCCGACGGATATTCAATGCGACTTATTCCTTGATCGTGAAGCGCCCATAAATTTTGTGATTGATCAACATACAGATTATTGATCGAAATGCTAAATAAACCTTCCATCTCGTTGATATGTTTAATAAGCGTTCCTGCTTTATCCATAATAAAGATCCCATTAAGCTTTGTCCCAAAAGCATAGTTCCCATTGGGTAAAATACACGCAGCGGAAAACAGGTTTTCATCAATTAATTGATTGACTTTTGTTTTTAGAGGCGTTACAGAAAAATGATCGAAAACATAAAATCCATTGTTCGTTTTTGCCAGCAATTGCTGGTTATAGGGTAGAATAGTAAAAATTTCTTTGTCTTTGAATAAATCATCCGAGGGGATATTTTGAAACGATTGATGGATATATTCTTGTAAGCCCTCACCCTTTTTTTTAAGAAATAGCTGATCTCCCGCCTGGTAAAGATTTATTTTTTGGGAGGAAGAATCTACAAAATGAATTTTTTCACCATCCCATCGGAACAGTTTATTTTTTGTAGTAAAAAAGATATTTTCTTCAAAAGACACAATATTTTCAATAAGCCCTATTTTTTGATCAGCAAATTCCGATGAATCGATAATGGATTTAAATTCCAGTTTGTTGAGCTTTCCTGGCCACAAGTATCCAAAATCATTATAAGTGCCCACATAAATTTTTTGATCCGAATGTAAGGTTAAACATGATTCTTCAGGTAATTTTATCATTTCCCAAAAAGATCCATCGTATTGTAATATTCCGTTGGAGTTACTAATATACAGAATGCCATAATGATCCTGGATTATAGAAAAATTATTATTTTTAAATCCATAATTCTCTAATAAAATTTTTTGTATGTAGGGGGCTCCTTCTTCTTGGGTAAAACCTGGGTGTGAATCAACTAAAATAAAAAATGTAATTAGGATGGGGAAAAAATGTGTATTTTTACTAAAATTTCTGATAAAATCCATATCTTGGGTCTGTATTTAAGAATGGCCTGAATTATTTCTTTGAAAGATAATAATTTTTTTGGGAAAGAAATATTGAAAATAAATAAATAGTTTAATTTATGGGAAATAAAGACCATATTATTTTAATACCCTGGGATTTTACTCCTGTTGCTGAATACGCTTTGAGACATGCTTTTAAGTTTGCCGAAAAAGCAAAAAGTAAAAAAATTGTATTACTGCATATTATTAAGTCGGACAAAGAACACGATGTAGCTTTTAACCAGCTTAGTAAAATAGCGAACGATTTTAAAGGAGTTCACAAACTTGAAATCGAACCCAATGTTCGCAAAGGGAGTATATTTACTACCATTGGAGAAGTTGCTTCGGAAATAGAATCCGAGTTGGTAGTAATGGGAACTCATGGGTTAAGAGGTATGCAAAAACTTACCGGAAGTTGGGCACTTAAAGTTATTGTTAGTTCTAAGGTGCCTTTTGTGGTCGTTCAGGAAACACCTAAAGAAGATGAGCTCAAAAATATTGTATTTCCTATAGACTTTAAAAAAGAGAATAAAGAAAAATTAAATTGGGCGAGCTATTTGCATTCTCATTTTAATACCAAATTTCATCTTGTTAAACCCAATACTACCGATGTAGGTTTTATTAAAAAAATTAAAGCAAATATTATTTTTACCCGCAATTTTATGGATTCCAAAGGAATCGATTATGAAATTAATACCTTAGAAGGAAAAAAAAGTTTTGCTGTTGAAACCATCGATTATGCCAAAAATATTGAGGCAGATTTAATTTTAATCATCTCTACCAAAAATATCGGAATTGCTGATTATGTATTAGGAGCTTCAGAACAGTACATTATTGCTAATAGTGCACGTATTCCGGTTATGGTGGTTAATCCTCGCGAAAATTTAACCAAATTTGGAGGATTTTATTAAGATTTACAGTGAATAGATTATTTACCTGTGGATGGCCTTTTTGGAGCATTCACTTTTTTTGAACTGCCTATGGAGATTATTTTTGCAACTCACAACCAACATAAATTAAAAGAAGTACAACAATTATTAGGGCAAAAATTTAATTTGTTAAGCCTTAGTGATGTTGGAATTACCGAAGATATTCCCGAAGATTATTTTACCCTTGAGGAGAATGCTTTGCAAAAGGCAAGCGTTGTTTACCAGCAAACAGGAAAAGATTGTTTTGCCGACGATACCGGATTGGAGATAGCCGCTTTAAACGGACAGCCCGGCGTGTTATCAGCCCGCTATGCCGGAGAAGAAAAAAATTCCGAAGAAAATATGCAAAAGGTGCTTCGGCTGTTGAAAGAGGTTACTCACCGCGAAGCGCAGTTTAGAACGGTAATAGCTTTAATATATCAAGGAGAAAAATATCTTTTTGAAGGGGTTGTAAAGGGAGAAATTCTTTACGAAAAGCAAGGAAATGCAGGTTTTGGTTACGACCCCATATTTAAACCCCTTGGGTTTAAAGAATCATTTGCCCGGATGGATATTGATTTTAAAAACAAAATTAGCCATAGAGGGAAAGCTACCGCTGAACTTGTAAATTTTTTATTGGAAAAGGAATCACAATAAATCATCAAAATTTTGGTTTATTTAGTTAAATATTTGGTTGTGAAAAAAAATTTCATTTTATTCATTATTGTTTTTGTCCTCTCTTTTAGTTCAAAAGCTCAGATTGGTGTTGGCGAATGGCGTGATCACCTGCCTTTTACTTTTCCACTTAATGTTTGCGAATCTTCATCAAAAATTTTTGCAGCATCCGAACAAGGGGTCATGGTTTATGATAAAAAAAACCATCATACACAAAAGTATACCAAAGTTAGCGGATTGTCAGATATAGGTATTTCTGCCATCGCCTATTCTCCAGAAAATAATTTATTGCTGGCAGGATATTCCAACGGGAATATCGATATAATTAAAAATGATGAAATCATTAATTTCTCCGATATAAAAAGAGCAACCATCACCGGAAGCAAGTCCATCAATCATATTTTATTTGTTGATGAATTTGCCTACCTATCCTGCGGGTTTGGAATTGTTGTGTTAAATCTTGAAAAACTCGAAGTAAAAGATACTTATTATATTGGTAACTTTTGGACACAACTGCAAGTGAACCAATTAGTGCTGGATAATAACTATTTATACGCCGCAACTCACGAAGGAATTTTTGTAGCCGACTATTCGAACCCCAACTTAGTTAACTATGCCAACTGGAATCAGATTACAGATATCCCGGATTATACGGCAACCTTTAATGCTATTTATGTAAACAACGGAGTTGTTTTAACCAATAAGAAAGTTGAGTCAGCAACAGATATTATGTATTTATACGATGGACTTTCGTGGAGTATTTTTAATCAGGATTACAATTCAATAAAAAAAATTAAGTACTCCAATAATCAGTTCCAAATGGTTACAGAAAGTAGTATTTTGTTGTACGATAATGATTTCAATTTTTTGGATTCGATTACAGCTAACGAAATACAATATCTAAAACCCAATGATGTCCTTATGGACAACAATAATACATTTTGGATTGCAGATCATGGAAGTGGATTAATAAAATATGCCAATGGATTATATGAAAATATTTATGTTAATGCACCTTATACTCCTCATTCTTATGCTATTGATATTTTGAATAACCGTGTTTTGGTTGTGGGTGGGGGCGTAACACCCTCATGGAATAATGTATTTTTAAACGGATCGGTTTTTTCTTTTCGAAATGAAGAGTGGAAAAGCATGATGAATTATGAAGCACACGATTATGTTACTGTAAAAATAGATCCTTATAATATTGAGCATTATTATGTGGGTAGCTGGGGAAAAGGGGTCATTGAATATATGAACGATCAAATTAAAGAAGTGCATAATGAGTCGAATAGCTCTTTACAATCCATGATTTCCGGAGATGATTATATTCGGATTGCCGGAATGGATTGGGATGAAGAGAATAACCTCTGGGTAACCAATACGGGAGTTACGAACCCTGTGTCTGTTAAATTAGCGAATGGTGAGTGGCATAGTTTTAATTTTGATTCGCAAATAAGTAATATACTGGTTAAAGATATACTGGTTTCTCAAAATAATCATAAGTGGGTTACGCTTCCCGGAAATGGCCTTTTTGTTTTTGATGATAATCATACTCCCGATAATGAAAACGATGATCTATATAAAAAATTCAGCATATTAGATGAAAACGGAAAAATTATCACAAACAACATTTTTTCTATAGCCGAAGACCTTGATGGCAATATATGGGTGGGTACCGACCAGGGCATCGTAGTGTATTATCATCCTGCGGATGTTTTCGAAAGTTCTTTGTTTTATGCCCAACGAATTGTTTTAACTATTGATGATTATACCCAATTCTTGTTAAATACTGAAACGATTACCTCGATAGCTGTTGACGGGGCTAATAAAAAATGGTTAGGCACACAGAATGCAGGAGTTTACTTAGTTTCAAAAGACGGTACCGAAGAGATAAATCATTTTACCGAGGAAAACAGTCCCCTCATTTCCAATAGTATAAATGATGTAAGCATTAATCACGAAACGGGAGAGGTGTTTTTTGCTACTAACAAAGGATTAATAAGTTACCGTGGTTCAGCTACAATGGGAAGCGACGAATTTCGCGATGTATATGTTTACCCCAATCCGGTTCGCGAAAATTATGCAGGTGATATAACTATCCGCGGATTGGTTTCTGATGTAAGTGTAAAAATTACCGATATAAGCGGAAATATTGTGTATGAAACAACCGCCGAAGGAGGACAGGCTACCTGGAATGGCAAAAATTTTTCAGGCAAAAGAGTGAGCACCGGAGTATACCTTGTTTTTTGCTCCAACGAAGATGGATCAAAAACCCATATTACAAAACTGTTATTTATTCGATAACAATCGAACGCCTAAAACCTTTATTTATATCTTATTTTTAATTTTTAATGTATTTTTATCTTTACTTTTGTTCGTTTGATGTAAAAAAGCAGTACAATAAATGATTTACAAAACGCGGGGCATTGTTTTGCACCACATAAAATATTCGGAAACAAGTGTTATTGCAACGATCTATACCGAGCAGTTTGGCAGGCAATCATATATGATAAATGGTGTGCGAGGGAAAAAATCAAAAATTAAAGCCAACATTTTACAACCACTATATCTGCTTAATATGGAAGTTTACCATAAAACAACGCGGGATTTACAACGGGTTAAAGAATTACAAAATGCTTGTGTTTTCAATAGTTTACCGTACGATTTAAAAAAAAGCACCCTGGCTTTGTTTATTGCTGAAATTTTATACCAAACGCTTCGGGAGCAAGAGCCTAACCCCGAACTTTTTAATTACCTTTATCATTCAATTCAAATGCTTGATATAAAAAGCGAAGGGTTAACGAATTTTCATATCTATTTTCTCCTTCATTTAACCAAATACCTTGGGTTTTTCCCCAATAATAACTTTTCAACTGAAAACCAATACTTTGATTTGTCGAAGGGAATATTTACTCAACTTAAACCTATACATTCAGACTCTTTAAACAAAGAAGAAAGTGAAATGCTTAGCCGTTTGCTTGTTTTTTCTGACAATCAGCATGAAAAACTGAGGATTAATTATGGGTTAAGAACAGCCATAATTGAAAAGATTATAAAATATTATAAACTCCACCACGAAGGGATATCTTCGATTAAATCGTTTAATATTCTTAAAGAAGTTTTTCATTAATCAACAAACAAAGGCTATTTGTAAAAAAAAAGCTGCACTCTCCGTTATTTTTTATATCCTTGATAAAAAATTAAAGTTTATATAAAAATTAGAAAGGGTGTTTTTTAACTGCTTTTTTAGAGAGATATTTTTATACATTTGCCTTCCGATAATTTTTTTGAAAAAATTAATGTATGATTAAAACGAAATTAACAAATACAGGGAAAGATATATTTACTTTAATAGCAGAATTAACTAACAATTCGGAGGTCATAAATCTAGCCAAAGCATCGCCTGATTTTTTGTGCCCGGAGGAGCTAAAAAAACTCGCTATAAAATTTTTACAGAATGATTATAATTACTATGCCCATGCAGATGGAGTTTTTGAATTGCGAGAAGCAATTGCTCAGCAAATAGCGGAAAGATTTAACATAAATTTTAATCCATCAAACGAAGTGACCATAACTGCCGGTGCAACACAGGCAATCTATACCACGATAAGTAGCTTTGTTTCAGAAGGAGATGAAGTGGTTTTATTTGAACCGGCTTGCAAAAGTTATGTTTCTGCTATTGAGAGCCATGGAGGACGCCCGGTTTTCGTTCAGCTTAAATATCCCGATTACTCCATCGATTGGGAAGCTGTGCAAAAAATAATTAACACCCGCACAAAACTTATTATTGTTAATACTCCCCATAATCCTACCGGAACATTGTTTTCAGAGAATGATATTGCTCAGTTACAAAAAATTACCAATGGCACTAAAATAAATATTCTGAGTGATGAATCTTTTGAAAATATAATCTATGGACAGAAGAAACATATTAGTGTTTTAAGTAATGCGAATCTTGCAGAAAAAAGTATTGTTGTTTCTTCGTTAGGAAAAACCTTTAATGTTCCGGGATGGAAAATAGGTTATTGTTTGGCTACCGAAAAGTTAATGGCCCAAATTAGGATAAAACAACAGTTCCAGATAAACGCTGTTAATACACCCTTACAATACGCCTTTGCCGAATATTTAAATAAAGGATATGATAAGAATCAATGGCTTCAAGAATATGAAGAAAATAGAAAATTAGTTTCTCAGATTTTTTATGATTTACCTTTTGAGTTCGTTCCAACATATAGTACTTATTTTCAGCTTTTAAGTTATAAAAATATCAGCGATTTAAAAGACACAGAATTTGTTCAAAAAATTATGGACAACTATGGCGTTGCGTTATTTCCTATGTCTGTTTTTTATCATGATTATGTAGATCATAAAATGGTTGGTTTAAATTTTGCCTTAAACAAAGAGGTTTTAATAGAAGCAGCAAACCGTTTGAAAAATCTGAAATAAAAACAGTAGCATTGGTATATAAATAATTCCAAATATTATTTATATTTGAAATTCATTATTATGTACCCAAAAGTATGCAATTTATTAACTCCTTAGTTACCTGGCTTAATTTTAAGCGGTTATACCAAATTGATTTATTTAAAAAATTTCCATTTGATGTACAACGCGAAACATTAATTAAGCTTGTTGATAAAGCAAAGAATACCGTTTATGGCAAACAGTATGATTTTAGCTCCATAAAATCCATTGAAGAATTCCAACAACGCGTTCCTATTAAAGATTATAATGGGTTAAAACCATATATTGAGCGATTGCTAAAAGGTGAGCAGAACATTTTATGGCCTTCAGAAATTCGATGGTTTGCTAAATCATCCGGGACCACCAATGATAAAAGCAAATTTATACCTGTTTCACGCGAAGCCCTGGAAGATTGTCATTTCAGAGGAGGAAAAGATATTTTGGCAGTTTATACTGCCAATTATCCCGAAACCGGTATTTTTAGCGGAAAAGCATTAACCCTCGGAGGAAGTCATCAGATCAACAAAATAAATAATCAATCTTTTTATGGTGATTTGTCGGCTATTTTAATCGAGAATCTTCCGTTTTGGGCTAATTTTATTAAAACCCCCAGCCAGGAAATCGCTTTGCTAAGCGAATGGGAAGAAAAACTGGATAAAATTACCCAGGCTACGATTAAAGAAAATGTTACCAATATTGCCGGTGTGCCATCATGGATGCTGGTACTTATTAAATATATTTTGGAAAAAACCGGCAAAAATAATTTACTGGAAGTCTGGCCCAATCTTGAACTTTTTAATCATGGTGGCGTAAGCTTTGAACCTTATAAAGAGCAGTTTAGGAAATTAATTCCTTCTGAAAAGATGAACTACATGGAAACCTACAATGCTTCAGAAGGTTTTTTTGCTGTCCAGGATTATCCTACCCGAAACGATATGCTGCTGATGCTTGATTATGGCATATTTTACGAATTCATACCGATGGATGAACTGGATAAGGAGCATCCAAAAGCATTGCATATAGGAGATGTTGAACAGGGTAAAAATTATGCATTAGTAATATCAACCAATGGTGGGCTTTGGCGGTATCTGATTGGCGATACCATAGTTTTTACTTCGCTCTATCCGCATAAAATTAAAATTAGCGGCCGTACGAAACATTTTATGAATGCTTTTGGCGAAGAAATAATTATTGATAATGCGGAAAAAGCACTTAAAGAAGCCTGTGAAAAAACAGGAGCTTTAATTAGAGAATATACTGCAGCACCAATATTTATGAATGATGATCAAAAAGGAGGACATCAGTGGTTAATTGAATTTGAAAAGGAACCCCATAATCCTGATCAATTTAACGAATTTTTGGATTCGGCATTGCAAAAAATAAATTCCGATTACGAAGCCAAAAGATATAAAGATATTACCCTTGATAAACCGGTTTTAACCATCGCAAAAAAAGGATTGTTTTATAGCTGGCTAAAAAATAAAGGCAAATTAGGCGGACAAAATAAAGTCCCACGATTGGCAAATAACAGAAAGTATATTGACGAACTAATCATTTTAAATAATCAATTATAATTTTTTATGATAAATTGGGTAAGCATAATTTTTATATTTCTTAATGGGCTTCCTTTTATAAAAAACGAACCACACTTTCAATACATTTGTGAAAAAAATATACACGCATCTTATTTTACTACCGATCCTTTAAACAATTTTTATATTGTGGATAAAAACGAGTTGGTAAGGTTTAACCACAATTGTAAAGAAGAAAAATCATATAGCCAGTCAGCCGCATATACCATTCATGCCATCGATGTAACCGACCCTTTTAAAATTTTAATTTTTAATAAAGATTATAATCAGCTGGTTTTGCTTAATAATCAATTAGCCCCAATTACTGATCCTATATCTTTTGATAATTATAATTATTATACAGTAAGTGCTGTATGTAGATCCTCTAAAGGAGGTTTTTGGATATTTGATCAAAGTACTCTGCAACTGGTTTATTTTAGCTTAGGTTCTTTTTTCGAAGATGATATGAAGACGTCTACTGTTTTATTACGAGAAAAAAATGATTATATTTATTTAGGTATTCCTGCTGTTGGAATTTTAATGTTTGATCTTTATGGGAGCTATATAAAAACACTTCCTGTAAAGATAGAATATGATTTTCAGGTGGTTAATCAGCATATTGTGTACTACAAATCAGGACAATTATTTTTTTATGATACACAACGATTTGAACAAAAAAGCTTTGAATTGC
>JASGMZ010000086.1 GCA_030156305.1 Bacteroidales bacterium
AGTAAACTCCTGGCTGCCAATTCTTCGCAAGCCTTGTTCTTGACGTTTTTTATTACGCCACTAAAAAAAACTGGTGTTTTCTAAGATGCACTAATTAAACATATTATTGATAATAAAAAACAATGCTGTTCCAATCACTTTTACTTAGCTTATAATGTTTTAAGTCGTTTTATAGCCGAAAATGCCCGGTCAATATCTTTATCTTTTAATAAAATGGTTACTTCATTCGTGGTTGAAATCACCTCTAAAATATTTATGCCATCCCAGGCCAGTTTTCTAAAGATGTAATAATACAATCCGGGTTGGTCAATGTTTTCTGCGGGTAGCTTGATAGTTATGGATGAAAGATTATATCTGTAGGATAGTAATTTTTCACCTTCAAATATTAACGGAATATCATCATTTAATAAATCACTTAATACAAAAGTCGTTTCGTACACTCCTTGAGATATGGTGTAAAAAAAATCATCCCGGCCTGCAATTTTTTTTAATAGTGTTTGTTGGTTTTTTAATAATGTATCTGAATTACGGAAAGTATAATCGGCTAAATTCGAACGGACAATAATATCACTGAACCATTTGGCTATAGTTTGTGATTTTTGTGAAATAGCTAAATGGTTGCTTGTATGTAATCTCCTTAGCGACATGATTATAGCCGATTCGTTTACGCTTCTATGTAATTTGGTTTCTACTTCTGGTTTTAAATTGGTTGCTAATGCCGAAAAGTTGATTATTCCATTATTTATTGCTTCCGTAATAAACGGTTTCTTACGGATAATCTCTTCAACAGCTTGTGATATGGTAATCATTTTAATAATATTTAACAATTTGTTAAATATATAACAAAAAGTTAATAATATGTGTATTTTATATATATATTTTTTTGTTGGTATAGTTCCGTTTTATTTTAGCTAAAAAAAAGATTATGAAAGTATTGAAATTTGGCGGGACCTCTATTAGCAACGAAAATCAAATCAGAAAAGTGGTTAATTATTTAAGAAAATTAAATGATGATAATATTGTCGTATTCTCTGCATTCTCTGATGTTACTAATTATTTATCGGAATTTGTTAAGCAATTTAAAGAGGAAGAGTATGTGGTAGCAGAACAAATGATTTTACTTATAGAAGAAAGACATAAACGAATCATTCTGAGTCTTTTTCAAAGTCAGAATTTTAAAAATCTGGCATTAAAAAAACTGAATGCTTCCATACGTTTTTTACAAAATGTGCTCAGAAAAAAGATATGGGAAAAACAGGAAAAAGAGATTATGGCTCAGGGTGAGCTTTTATCCTGTATGGTGATGTATTTATATATGCTTGATTTAGGCATTGATACTGGTTACCTGGATGCTTTTAGATTTATGAAGTTGGATAAATCGGGTGAGCCTGACTATAAATTTATTCAGAAAAGATTGACAAAAGAAATATCCCGTCTAAAGGGTTGTAAAATTTATATTACCAGCGGATTTATTTGTTTAGAACCCAAAAAACGTATAAGCAATCTGGGACGGGGAGGAAGTGATTATTCAGCAACTATAATTGCCAAAGTTATGCATGCTGAAAAAGTGGAAATATGGACGGATATTGACGGATTTCAAAATAATGATCCACGATATGTTAAAGAAACGTTTACCATAAGCCATTTGTCATATGATGAGGCTGCTGAACTTGCTTATTTTGGGGCTAAAATTTTACACCCTTCCAGTATTATTCCTGCACAGCAAAGCAATATTCCGATTGTAATTAAAAATTCATTGAATTTTTTTGCTTCTGGTACACAGATTATTGATTATCCTTCTGCCAAACGGTTAACAGCAGTTGCTGCCAAAGATGGGATTACAATTGTTAAAATTAAATCGGGTAGAATGCTACAAGCCTATGGTTTCTTGCGAAAGATTTTTGAAATATTTGAAAAATATAAAACACCCGTAGATATGCTTACTACCTCTGAAATATCAGTAGCTATGACCATTGATAATTGTACATATATAACCGGGATTGTTGATCAACTGAAGAAACTTGGAGAGGTTGAAGTTATTCATGATCAAAGTATTGTTTGTATACTTGGCGACTTTGAATCACAAAAAAATATTGTTTTAGGCCAAATTATCGAGGGACTCGATTCCATACCCGTTCAGATGATGTCTTTTGGTGCAAGTCGTATTAACCTCTCATTAGTTATTGACACTGTAAATAAAATAAAAGCGCTTCAAGTGCTGAATAATCATTTATTTAATACTAAAAAATGTTTAGTAACGAATTAATAACTCAGTTTGACCGGTTAAAAACACCCTTTTATTATTATGATACAGATTTTTTAAACAAAAATCTGAATATATTAATCCATGAAGCTAATCGTTTTGGTTATCGTTTGCATTATGCGGTAAAAGCTAATGCTAACAGCCGTATCCTGCAAATAATTTCTGATTATGGATTTGGGGCCGATTGTGTTAGTGGTAACGAGGTGCAAAAAGCATTGGAAAATGGTTTTAAACCCGAAAAAATTGTATTTGCAGGAGTGGGAAAAACCGATGAGGAATTACAATTAGCTATTGATAAAAAAATTTTTTGCGTAAACTGTGAATCATTGCAGGAGCTCGAAATTATTAATTCTTTAGCAGAAATATGTAATAAAAAAGTGCGTGTGGCTTTGCGAATCAATCCTGACATAGATGCACAAACCCATGCATATATCACTACAGGATTGCAATACAATAAATTTGGCCTTTCTTTACAGGATGTAGATTATATTATTAAGAACAAAGAAAAATATTCAAACTTGTTGATGGATGGAGTGCACTTACATATTGGATCGCAAATCACTAATCTAAAAGTTTTTAGGGATTTGTGTGGTGTAGTGAATAATGTTTTGCATTATTTATCTCAAAATAATATTAATATTCAGCATATCAATTTGGGTGGAGGTTTAGGAATCGACTACTCAGAGCCTGAAAATCAAATTCCTGATTTTCAGGCTTATTTTAATGTTTTTTATCAACATTTAACGGTAAAACCGTGGCAGGAGATTCATTTTGAACCCGGCAGGGCTGTTATCGGGCAGGCAGGAGCCTTAATAACCCGGGTACTTTATGTAAAAGAAAATGGCAGCAGGAAAACAATTATAGTAGATGCCGGATTTACTGATTTGTTAAGGCCTGCATTATATCAAGCCAAGCATAAAATAAAGAATATTTCTTCAGAATCCGGTGAAATGCTGTACGATATTGCGGGGCCTCTCTGCGAAACAGCCGATTATTTTGGAAAAGGCCTGCTGCTGCCTGAAACCAAACGAGGCGATTTACTGGTTATTTATTCAGCAGGTGCTTATGGCGAAGTAATGGCTTCGCAATATAATTTACGTCAACCTGCAGGTAAATATTTTTCTGATGATTTATTAAAATCTAAAAAGCACAAAATAAGCACATTGAAAATTTAATTATCCAGGTTTTCCTGAAATTTTTTGTAAATTTTGTTTTCAATAGAAAGAAGTAAATGAATATCGGTTTCACCTAAAAGCATTAAACGTTCCATAATACGGTTATAGATTGCTGAATCTTCTTTAAATCCGATGGTTGCAAGAAAGTTTTTGGTTTTATTTTTTAATAAGATTAATTCAGCCTGGCCAGCTTTTTGATCTAGCGTTTCTTTTTTATCGTAGTTTAACATGGAGAGGGTGTAAGCATAAATCATCACTGATTGAGCCAGATTTAATGAAGGATACGTAGTTTTCATCGGAATGGTGGTGACAATATCACAAAGTTTTAATTCTTCGTTTGTTAACCCACTTTCTTCGCGCCCAAAAACAATCGCAACATTATGTATACTATTTGCTTTAGCTTCAATGAATGCATTGATTTTATTTATGGGGTAAAAATCTTCGTTTACCCTGCGCTTTTTCGCTGATGTTCCAATAATCCAATCCATATCTTTTACCGCTTCTTTCAATGACGAAAATGTTTCAGCCTTTTCCAGAATTTCCCGTGAAGCGTGAGCAACCCACCCGGCTTTTTCGTCTAAATGGTCTTTGGTATTTACAAGCCTTAACGATGAAAACCCCATCGTTTTAATAGCTCGCGCTGCTGCTCCAATATTTTCCGGTACTGCCGGTTCTACAAGGATAAAATGTATTTTCATAATTTTCTTTTTCTTCTTTATTTACTCTATTATGCTTTGTGTTCCTCAGGCAACTATGAATGGTCCCTGCAGAACTTGTTTAGATTGCCGTTTGAAAGATTGCAACCAATCTTCTGTGAAACATTTATTTGTAAACATCTAAAACATTTTTTCCCAACACATGGAATGTGATTTCTGGTGAAACTTAATCACCTCGAATTTGAACATACACCAATCGTGGCTGTAATCAGGAACATTGCCTACGGTATAGCCACCTTGTTCAATAAGAGATTGAACCAAGGCAGTTTCAAATGTATTTTCAGTAGTTATGCTCATTGCTTTGAATTTATTGCTTCAATAATTCTTAGTTTAAGTTGTTCTGAGTAGTCATCTTCATTGACAATTGAATAAATTATGTCGTGCAGCAATTCTTTATCAATTCTATTTGCAGCAAGATGGTAACTTATGCTTTCCATTTTTTCGGCAAATTTTTGGATTATACACAAATATCCGTTATTCAATAAAAACTTCATCCCGAGAGCGATTGCAATGCGTTTATTTCCATCCTGAAAGGAATGGCTTTTATTGGCAATAAAAAACAAATGGGTCAGTTTGTCCTCAAATGTCGGGTAATACATATCATTCTGTATTTGTGTTAGGCAGGCTTCAAGCGAATGAAGGTTTAAAACACCATAAGTGCCACCACCACTAACCATTATTGTTTTTTTGTGAATTTCAATTACCTCTTCAACGGACTCGATATATTTGATGCTATTACTCACTATCTTTTAACCTTTTAAATATATCTTTTGCCTGTTCCAACTGCTCGTCGAAATCCATGCTTTGCTCTCCCAGAAATCGGTCAAAATCTTCAGTACTTACCGATTGAATATATTGCTCTAATCGCTTGTGGAATGCATCACGGAAATGCAGATCGCGAGAAGCCATTTTAACCCGTGCTTTTTCCACGTGTGGAAGTTGGGCAGGATGACTGGCAAATTCTTTAAAAATCGAATCAACCTCTGCCGGGTAAAGTTTACGCCCCAACTCTCTGCTTTTTTTCCCCATTTCATGAGCCAAACCTGCTTCGAAAGATGCAATTAAATCAAGCACTTCGGCGTACATGGTTTCGCGGATGTTATCGTTTTTTTTAAGTTTCAGGATTTCCTTATATTCTTTCGCCTTTTCTTTGAAGATATATTCATAAATTTTATCGGTATATATGGCATATTTATAATTACCCATTTCAAGATAATCGTTCAATGCCTGTGTAAACTGCTTTCGGTATTTGGGTTCTTTAATGGCTGAAGTAAGGTAATCGGTGTCTCGTTGGTTGATGTATTTTGTATTTCCCCCAGTTTTTTGATTGATGGTGTCAATTACAATATCCAGCATTTTGCTGCGCAGATGCCTTGCTCTTTGGCTTTCAACCAACAACATGGCAAGGTTTAAAAATGAGCGAAAATTAAATAAACCCAATTGCGTAATTTTGGTCGCCTTATCAATAAGGTGTCCAAATTGCAACTTAAACTCTTTCAGTTGCTTACCTCTACTTAAAATATACCCGTTGTGTTTTAGCTCATCGGAATATTTTTCGAGATAGCGGTCGATGGTTGATGTGTCTACCTCGAAAAAATCGGCTACCATTTGTTTGGTAAAGCGGTATTCCCCTTCGAAAAGCATACCGGGCAAACCCACGTATTCCTGAATACGCTCTAAAGCAAACTTATTGTTGAGTATGTTTTGCCGTTCTATAGTTGAATTTGTTAATTTATCCATATTTATTTTTGTTTTTGGCTGCAACATTCATGTTGTGAGCAAACAGAAGCTGTATGCGCTGCCAATTATTACTTAAATCTATAATATTTATTCGAAAAAATTATTAATATCAGTTTGTTTATCAAATGCGTTAAGGTCAACTATAGGCAATTGTTTTGCAAAAAAATCTAAATGCATCCTTTTGTCAAATCATAGTAATCATCCCATGTTATTGGAGTCAATGATACTTTTTGAGATTCAGAAATCTTATCATCTTTTTCTCCAATATTATTTTTTAAAAAAGATTCCAATATTGATAAATTTGAATAGACAGAATCAAAAAGAGATTTTTGCTGTATCGCGTTTATGTCAAAATTATTTGGTATTTTTTCTAAATCATATAAATCAAATATCGTCTTTAATTCAATCTTTTGACGTATTCTTTTTATAAGCAAATTATATTTTCGTATATATTCAAAATAACTTGAGCATTTCCATACATTTTCAGTATCAATTTCAATACTTGTTCTCATAGCATCTTTTAGTGCACGAGCAAGTGACAAAAATTCTTTTAATTCTTTAATTTCGTTTTTATGCATCAAACGTAGGTTTTTTATTGATTGCGTATAACTGCAGTCTGTCTAAAAACCGGTTTATTTTCAAGATTAACTCAAATATAGTCAATTTTAGGTTAATTAAGGTAGCTCTATAGCTACCAAAAAAATAATAAATTATTTTTCCAAAATTTTTATGGCCTTATTATATTCAATGTTTTTTTGTTTTTTAAAACCTATTTTTAGTAAACAAGTCAGGGTGTGTCTTAACTCAAAAAAGTATCAGCATCATATAATGAGCTAATCTTATTTATTTTATTCAATGTAACATAGAAAAACGACACCCTTTGATTTGCAGATTTTAGGGATTAATTACCTAAACTTAACTGATAATTTATTCCCTGGTTAATAAAATGATTGAATGGATAAAGTGCTCTAAAACCCTCCCTGATTTCATTGGCAAATTTATCGGAAGTAACCAGCTCTTCACTCATTTTTCTTATAACCGTATAATGTTTGTATTTGAGTAAATCAATATCATTAAAATCTTTAGGAAATCCTTTGGGTGCGGTTTTTAACATTTGGCCCTGTATAATTCCGTTAAAATGCTTTTTAAAATTCTTATGATGAATGATTTTTTTAAATTCTTCCGTGTTTTCAAAAATTTCTGTTCTAACTGCTTTTAACCGGCCTGGTGGGGGCATATAAATTCCTCCCCCAAGGAAACAGTTGTTGGGCTCGAGATGAATATAATATCCCGCATAACCGGAATTACGGCCTCCCGGAGCAATAAATCCTCCGAAATTAGTTTTATATGGTGATTTGTCTTTCGAAAAACGAATATCTCTGTTTATCCGAAAGATACATTGTTTAGGTTCTATCGTTTTTACAGAATTATCAAACTGAGCAATATCTAAAATGGTTTGTGCAATGAGCTGTTCAAACTGTGTGCGTAAAATCTGATAAACGGGTTTATGCTCATAAAACCATTCTTTGTGGTTATTTTGTTTTAATTCACTTAAAAAATGAAACAAGTTATTACTTATCATTATAGTTCATTCTCGTTTTTTTGCTCAAGGTATGAATCTATATATCGTTCTTTTTTAGTTGGGAAAATATCATCAATAGTAATTAAAATACCCGATTCTTCTACATTTCCAAACGCTTCATTAATGGTTGTTCCAAAAAATTTCATGGTAGGCGATAAATTCATGTAAGCATTGATAAGGGGCGGAATATTTAAATCAAATTCCCGTATTTTTTTCTGGAGGATACGGTAATTTTCTTTATAGCTTTTTCTGTTAAATAGTTGTTTCATTTTTTGTTCATCCATATTGAGTGAAATTGGATTTTTTGCTTTAACCAAATTTTTATCGTCAGGAAATTGGGTTTGAAGAAAATACAGAATCATATTCCTTGCTTCGGTATTAAAGTGTGGATACATGGTAACTTTACCAAAAAAATGTTTTTTTTGAGGATTTTCAACCACCAGGGCACCCAGACCATCCCAAAGGTTGTCCAGTGCAAACAACCCTTTTCGTCCTGCCGCTTTCGATTGAAATTTAGGCTGAATGAATGACCGTCCTAATTCAATCATGTAGGGGAGATATGTTTTAAAGAATTCATCGGAAAATGTAAAAAGCTTTGAGGTGGCTAAATTGTTAGGGTCGCTTTTGTTATTACAAATATGAAAACGATATCCTCCTAATATTTCTTTTTCTTCCGGGTCCCAGCTTATCAGCTGTTCATAAGGCTCATCCTGGGTGTCAAATTTATCGATATCCAATTCTTTGCCGGTACCACCTCCGGCATTACGAAAAGTTAACTCGCGTAATCGCCCGATTTCACGCATAATGTTGGGCGAATTATAATGATTAATGATGTACAATTGATTTCCACCATTATTCGTATTGCGTAAAAATTTATCGGGAGTTAATTCTTTCTCTATCAGTCTTCTATCTATTGGGGCAATTGCTTCTTTCATTTCCTGTTAAAATTTTGGAATTCAAATTTACGAATAATTTTTAAACCATGATTTATTGGAAAGGTTCAATTTCTCCTTCAGGCAACCGGTAAACATATTCTTTAAGTTCCTGAGCCCATTGCTTAGGAGACTTTGATTTGTCAAATTTTTGATAAGGAATAGGTTTCCCAAACGTTAAGGTTATAACTTTATTACGCTGCTTAAAAAGTTCATTCGCAAGGTAAAGCATCTCGATATTGGATTTTATACCCAGATTTTTCCGGATATTGGCAAGGTTATAAAAAAAGTTTGAGTTTCGCCCGTTAATATGCACGGGAACAATATCTCTTTTGTGCTGAACAGCCTTGGTAATAAAACTTTTTTTCCATTCCAGGTCAATAATTTTTCCTTTTATTTTACGCGAACATAATCCGGCCGGAAAATTTAATACTTGAGCATCCGATTCGTACGTTTTTTCAATTTTTTTGACATATTCCAGCGATTGCCTTCCATGTTTATTTACCGGAATAAATATAGGGTCCAGATTTTGAAGGTTCATCAATATGTCGTTGACTAAAAATTTTATATCCGGATGATATTTACCCACCACATGAGCAAATACAATACCGTCAAATCCACCCAACGGGTGGTTAGCAACAAAAATGTATCTTCCTTTTTTGGGTATGTTTTCTTCGCCTTTGATAATGATTTTGATATTAAATTCATCCATTGCTGTTTGAACAAAATCCAACCCCATCTTACCATCAAAAACAGGAATTAAATCATTAATATCTTTTTGGTGAATTATTTTTTCCAAATAGCGATACAAGAAGCCGGGAATTAATTTAGCCAGTTTTGGATTCTTATCCTTAAATATTTTCCTTACACTAATTTCTTCCATTATGCAGAAATGATGAATTAGTTTCTATCTACAAAATTAAAATAAAAATTTGTACTTATAACCCAATTGATTTAAGAAATGCATTTTCATTGGGCTCTCTTCCAAGAAATTCTTTCACAATTTCCATTTCTTCAATGGTTGAACCACGTTCTAAAACAATTTTCCTGAGCTTTAACCCGGTGGCTTTATCCATTATTCCGTTATCAAGAAAAACCGAAAACATGTCTTCGGCAAAAACCAGTGCCCATAAGTAGCTGTAATAACCTGCGGCATAGCCGTTCAGATGCCCGAATCCGGCTTCAAAATGGGTGTTTTCCTGATATTTATATAAGGTTATTTTATTTTGCAGCTCTTTTACCAACTCTGTAGTGGATTGATTTCCATTAGGGTTGTACTTGTCGTGGAAAGTAAAATCAAGGGTGCCATAAAATATTTGTTGCAATACATGTAGTCCCGAGCTTGCATTTTTAGATGCAATCATCTTGTCATGTAATGATTTCGGTATAACCTCTCCGGTTTTGTAATGTTTGGCAAATTGTTTCAATGCATCATACTCCCATGCCCAATGTTCAAATATTTGTGAGGGCATCTCTACAAAATCACGGGCTACATTGGTTCCTGCCTGTGCCGAAAGTTCCGCTTTGGTTAGTAAATCGTGCATTAAGTGGCCAAATTCATGAAATAATGTTTCTACATCGCTATGTAGCATTAATGCGGGTTTATCTTTTGTTGGCTTAGGAAAATTACATACCAGGCTGGCCGTAGGGATTTGATAACCATCTTCCATTTTCTTTCCCGGAATAATTCCGAAAAGGGCGGCGTGGTTATATTTATCAGGCCGTGGAAATAAATCAAGATAAAATCGGGCGATTAATTTTCCCTGCTCCAATACTTCAAAAAATCTTACATCATGGTGCCACACCGAAGGGTTTTCAACCTCTTTAAATTCTATGTCGTACAGGTGTTGTGCAATGCTAAACAATCCTTTAATTACCTCGTTTAAATCAAAATACTCTTTTAGTTTTTGATGGTCGAGTTTATATTTTTCTTTTAGTAAAATATTGTTATAAAAAGCGGCTTCCCATGATTCGATGGTTTGTATCGTTTCGTCCTTTTTGTGCTTTCTTTTTACTTCAAGCAATTCCTGGTAATCCTTTTTAGCTTTCTCCGTAACTTTTTCTTTCAATCGGTTTTCAAAATCCCAGACATTTTTGGGATTTTTGGCCATCCGGTCTTCGGTTCTGTATTCAGCATAGGTTTTATAACCCAGCAGATGAGCCATCTTTTCCCGTTCGATTAAAATTTGCTTAAGCACATCCAGGTTTTTATCGACCGCTATATTTTTATATTTTTCAGCCAGCTTTTTCCGTGCATCGTCCGATTTTGAATATTTCATAAAGGGAACATACGAAGGATAGGATAAACCGATTTTATAAGTTCCGTCATCCTGCCGGTGCTCCTCTTTGTAATCATCGGGTAAACCCTCCATCTCTTTTTCTGTAACGATTAAAAAGTCTTTATGCGAGCTGATATTGGAATCAAACTGAATGCCTAAATCGGATAATTTATCTTGTATCTTTTTTAGCT
>JASGMZ010000087.1 GCA_030156305.1 Bacteroidales bacterium
GAAGTAAAGAAATGGAAGAGCAAAGTGAGGATAACAAAATTAATAATGAGAAACGGTTCAGAGCATCCCGACGGACAAGTCGGGAGGGTCACTGGTTCGTCCCGATAGCTATCGGGACCAGTATCTCCCACCACTGAAAATTAAAAGGTTAGCAATATGCTAGCCTTTTTTATAAATACTACTTATTGCTTTAAAATGGATAATTATTATTTCTACATATTGAATTCTGCTATTTTTGATAGATATTATGTTGGTTATATAGATGAGCGGCAAAAAGACCAGGCATGTAATTAATAAAAGAGGGCATTTTTTACCGTCTGCTTTAGCTGGTGGTTGAGAAACCATAGAACCAGGGCTTTAGCCGGTTATTAACTTTTTTGAAGATCTCCTTACGCTTTTTTGCCCGCCAATAAGATTTTTATTATTTTTAACCTCACAAAAAAATAAACTTTCCGATAAATCCTGAATAATTATGGAGAATAAAGACTTTACCCTTACCATTAAAACCGTTTGGTTATTAGTTGCAAGTACTTTTTTGTTTACGGTTATTGCTTTTTTTGCTGCAGTTTACCAATGGGAATATAAACAAATTTTTACAACCCTTAGCTTGATGATGTTCTTTGCCTCATGGGTGATCATTTTTAATGATATGGTTCAACATAAAATTTACAACAAACCTTTTTGGATGTTATCCATGTTTACATTACCACACCTTTCCATTTTCTTTTATACGATTCAACGCAATAAATTACTCAGACTTGGACAAAAATTGGCTTCGTAACTTATTGATGAAATAATTGCAGTTTATCAAATGAAAAAAATGGATAAGCAACGGAAAATATGCTGGATCGTCGCAGGATTTGTGCCAGCAGTATTTATTTTGGGTTGTTCTTTTCTTAATGAAACAGAACAAGAGAAGAATATTGCCGAAATAGAGGCGATTATGGAGCAGCAGGAGAAAGACTGGAGTGCCGGCGATATGGAAGGTTATATGCAGGGATACTGGCAGTCTGACAGCCTGCGATTTATGGGCCGGCAAAGCATTACTTACGGCTGGCAGCAACAACTCGAAAATTACCAGAAAGGGTATCCCAACCCGGAAGCGATGGAAAAACTTACTTTCGAAAATTTTTCCTTTGACCCAATGGGAGATGAGCATATGCTGGTAGTTGGAAAATGGACAATAAACCGGACAAATGACACCCTTAGCGGTTATTATTCACTGATATGGGAAAAGATAGACAGGTACTGGAAAATTATTTTTGACCACACCCCCTGAAAATGTACGACTGGTTTAATTTGATTGCAACAACTGATTTGATTGCCAATATAACTCAATTTATAGAAATGAATTTAACGATAGCACAAATAGTTATTGTAGCTGTGAAAATTTTGTAGCATTGTAACATACTATTGCTAAAAAAGATGTGCTGTATTTTTATTTACAGGCTGGAAGCCGATGATCCAGGCTAATTTGCCAAAGCGGAAGAAAAGGTTAGAAGGGGGAACTATTGACTACCGGCATTTTTTAAGAGGGTGTTCAAAAAGTCATAAAAAAGTCATTGCGAACGAGGAATGAGTGAAGCAATCTGCTGATAATCAATAAATATAGATTGCTTCATTTCCTGCCTGCCGGCAGGCACGGTTCCCTTACAAGGGAAAGCAGCTTTGATTAATATAACTACTAAGTTTTATATTTTAGCAGTAAAACATAAGCAAAACTTTCTCCCCTAATTAGGGGAGATGCCGACAGGTTTACCTGCCTTTGGCAGGCAGAGGGGTAAAAAAATAAAAAAATAAAAAACAAAAACCTGGATTTAATATGGAAATATTTTTAACCTAACGATTAACAACCGGCATTTTTAACGCCTGCTTTAGCTGGAGGTTAAGAAGCCAAATAAGAAAAGCCTTTAGCCGGTTATTGATGTCATACATTCAACTATTTAACAACGAAACCAATAAACTATTACTCTTGTTCTTTATACTCAGCTACTTCAATTGGAATTCCTTTCTCAGCACAAAAAGAATATACATTGTTTTTTATTTTTTTTAGTTTTTCATAAGGAACCCAGCCAATTTTGAGCACTTTTTTGCGGCCCGATTTTTTTAAAAATGCAATATAGGTAAATCCTAATTTAACTTTATCGATAGTTTCCCAGATAATTCTTTCGGGTACTTTTTTAAAAAATCCAAACTGATATTCTAAAGCATAATCATCGGAACGGATAAACATTTTGGCATTAAAACCTATGTAGCCAAAATACAGAAAGAACAGGAAATAAATACCCAGGCTAATAAATATCCATGTTTCCATATCGTGTTTTTGATAGAGCAACCAGGCTACTCCGGCTGCAGAGGCTAAAAACACAAGGGTAAGAATAAGGATAAACCGCTTAAATCGCCGGCCCTTATCTGCCGTTTGATTTAAATTGATGGTACACGCTTCCATAATAATCCATTTGATGTTTATTCAAAGGTATTCATTTTCATGGATTTATTGAAGATTGAATTTTATTTTTTATGTGCTCATTTTAATTTACCGGGCAAATAAGGATTATAATTTCAACGCGCAGGACTTACAAAGCCAGTTAAAAGTGTGCGTTGTACAATAAACAGTAACCGGTTCGAAGACGGTGATTCATACTTATCCGCCTAAACGGTAGAAAAGGTTAGAGGGGAAACTATTAACTACCGGCATTTTTTAAGAGGGTGTCCAAAAAGTCATAAAAAAGTCATTGCGAACGAGGAACGAGTGAAGCAATCTGCTGATAATCAATAAATATAGATTGCTTCATTTCCTGCCTGCCGAATTCTATGATAAAAACAAATTTTAACAAATGGTTAGCAAAGGAAAAATCTATTTTGTACATTTTTACCCTTTCGGCTGTCGCCACTCCTGCCTGCCGGCAGGTTCCCTAAAAAGGGAAAGCAGCTTTGATTAATATAACTACTAAGTTTTATATTTTAGCAGTAAAACATAAGCAAAGCTTTCTCCCCTAATTAGGGGAGATGCCGACAGGTTTACCTGCCTTTGGCAGGCAGAGGGGTAAATAAAATAAAAAACAAAAACCTGGATTTAATATGGAAATATTTTTAACCTAACGATTAACAACCGGCATTTTTACCGCCTGCTTTAGCTGGCGGTTAAGAAGCCAAATAAACAAAGGCTTTAGCCGGTTACCAATTTTTGTAAATACTAATATTTACTCACAATATTCATATTTTGCTGATTGGTAATATCTTTGGCCTCGGGAGTAAATAAAAAGTTGATACGTTCTTTATAATATTCCACAATTTTTCCGCGTACCATTTTTAGCGTACTGTTTATCAGTTTGTTTTCTTCAGAAAATGGTTCGCCTAAAACAGCAACAGCAGTGGGTAACCAACGTTCGGGAAACATTTCTTCATAGTTGCCCCCTTTTTTATACGCATCAATTTCTTCCTGTATTTTTTGCAATGCCAGCTTTTGTCCTTCTTTTTTGTCGAAAGTCAGGTTATGATCTTTCAGGTATCTTCGTAGTGCTTCTTTATTAGGCATAATTAAACCTACCGTATACGAACTCTGATCATTATACAACATACACTGATCAATATATTTTGAATGCTGAATGAGTGTTTCTTCAATCGATTCGGGACTATATTTTTCGCCATCGTTCGCAATAAGCAGGCTTTTAAAACGTCCTAAAACGTACAGGAATCCGTCTTTATCCATATAACCCATATCACCCGTGTAGAGCCAACCGTCTTTTAAGGTTTCGTTGGTTGCTTTTTCGTTTTTCCAGTAACCTATCATAATATTTTCGCCTCGCACCACGATTTCTCCTTTCTCACCCACAGGCAACTCGTTTCCGTTATCGTCACAAATTTTAAGGCCGATATTTTTTACCAAAAAACCAGAGGAGCCCAGTTTGTGATTTTGCGGGGCATTAGATGAAATAATCGGCGCCGATTCGGACAATCCATAGCCCTGATACATTGGAATTCCTATCGCATAAAAAAATCGTTGCAATTCAATATCGAGCAGCGCACCGCCACCAATAAAGAAATCAAGCTCGCCGCCGAAGTTTTCGCGTATTTTGCTAAATAAAATTTTATCGAAAAGGTTTAATAAAGGTTTTTTCCAGGCATGTAAGATTCCACCTTTGTTATAACCTTCTTTATTATAACTATAGGCTAATTTCATCGCATAGTTAAAAAGTTTTTCGGCCTTGGGCCCTTTATCCTGTATTCCTTTTTCAATATTTTTCTTAAAATTTTTGGCTAACGAAGGCACACTCAAGAGTAAATTGGGTTTTACCTCCTTAATATTGACAGGGATATTTTTTAAGGTTTCTATTGTTGACCGGCCGGCTTGTACAAAAGCTATACTGGCTCCGTTGGCAATAAAACTATAAATGCCGGCAGTATGTGCAAAGGAGTGATCTAAAGGAAGAATAAGCAGCGTTTTATACGTTTCTGGTATGTCCATTAAGCTGCATGCCTGTTCTACATTGGCGGTATAATTCCTGTGGGTAAGCATAATCCCTTTGGGATCGGCTGTAGTCCCCGAGGTATAACTAATATTGGCCAAATCATTCGCCTGAACCGATTTTTTGGTTTCTATAAATTTATCTTTATTGGTTTTTAAGAAATTTTCGCCCAACTCAAGAACATCTTCGATATAAATTTCATTGGCATCATATTCTTCCTGAGCATCGAGATAGATAATCTTTTCAAGATCGGGAAGATTATTTTTAATCTGTTTAATTTTTGATGCCTGATTCCCGGAAACAATAATTATTCGGGTTTCCGAATGTTTAAGCCTGAATTTTAATTCATTGGCTGCATCTAACTTTACCGATAAAGGAACATTTACCGCACCGGTATATAAAATAGCCAGCTCACTAATTACCCAGTAATTTCTGCCTTCAGACAGCAAAGCAATGCTGTCGCCTTGGTTAACACGGAGGGCTAACAATCCTGAAGCCATTATTTCAACTTGTTTTAACGTTTCTTGATAGGAGGTTGATTTATATTTTTCTGTTTCCTTTTCCCATAACAATGGGTTGTTTGCATACTTTTCTACATTCTGTTCAAAAAGATCAATAATTGTTTTCATGTGCTATGGCCTTTTGTTTAAGGAGGGCAATTTAAAAAAAATCTGTTTATATCGTAGTAATTTTTCAGGGTTTATTTTTTCTTCACATGGCTCAAAATAAGGAGTTTATCTATTTAGATAAATATCTGTAGAATTACTAAAATGTTTACATACAGTTTTTTATAAAAATATTTTGATAATCTGAAGTAATTTTCCTTATCTTTGTTTTAAATATAAAAATCATGATTAATCCTAATTCTATGAGAAAATTAATTTTTACACTAGCAGCAATTGTATTATTAACTTCAGGATGCGAATTTTTCGAAAAGAAAAAGATGTTTTCCAAAGAAGATACATTAGTTGCCTATCAACGCAGAGTTGACAGTTTGCGAAAGGTTGACTCGGTTAAAAAGGCCAAAGCACTTGCACAACAAAAAGCAGAGCAAGCCCGTAAGGATTCTATCCGAAAAGCCGAACAAGAGCGAAAAAGATTATATAAATTTCATGTTATTGTGGGTAGTTTTAAAACACCAAAATATGCCGAAGCATATGATAATTTTATTATGCAGAAAGGATACAAGACAGAGGTGCTTCGCAACGAATATCAATTTCAGATGATTAGTATTGGTGCGTATAAATCGTGGCGCGAAGCTGTTAAAGATTTGGCAATGGCTCGCGAAACGATTGAACCTACATCCTGGATTTATATTGATAACTAGTGCTTTATAAATGATAATGGATAAAAACGGCTACTAATTGTAGTCGTTTTTTATTTTTAACAATTTATCAAATGTGTGAAAAAACATTTTTTTTTTGATAATTAAATAATAGATTTGGTGATTCTAAAAAAAATAAACATAAATGTAATGGGAAAAGGTAAAACTATTAAAGAATCTTTTATCGCACGATGATTTGTTTTGGGAGGAATATTTTAGATAAAATCGGCATTCGTATTACCGGTTTTTCTTTTGTTTTTAACTTAATACTTTTAATGTAGATTGAGAATATGAACTTTGATTTACTAAGTAATAATAAAGAATAATGATTATAATTAATACTAAATTGGAAAATTATGACAGACACAACTAAGAAAACATTAAAAGATTCAGCTGCAATGAGATGGCTGGCTCTGATACTAGTCAGTGGATTAATGTTGGCAACTTATTGGTTTCAGGATTTTTTCTCAGGCTTAAAAGATATGATGGAAACCCAGATGGGGTTTACCAGTGAGGAATTTGGCCGGCTGATCGGGTTAACCACCATTGCCAACATGTTTGGTATGATCATCGTTGGTGGAATGATTCTTGATAAATGGGGAATAAGAATTGCCGGGCTTGCTTTTGGTAGCCTTGCTGTGTTAGGTGGTGCCATTACAGCAATGGGAGCCGCCGGAGTGTTTGGTGAAGCCCATAGTACGCAGCTAACAACAATGATTATCGGACGTATATTATTTGGTTCTGGCCTTGAAGTGGTTTGTGTGGTGGCAACGACTACTATGGTGAAATGGTTTAAAGGCTACGAACTGGCATTGGCCATGGCCATTAATATGGGATTCGGACGTCTTGGTTCGGCCATGGGTATTGCTCTTTCTCCTGATATTTCAGGAACAGTATCTCCTGCAGTTACCTTTGCTGCTGCTCTGATGGGTGTTACCCTAATTATGTTTGTTATTTATGTATTCTTTGATATTAAACTTGATAAACAATTACAAGCCAATAAAGCGGCAGAAATTACAGAAGGTAATCAGGAAGAGGAAGAAGAATTCAAGTTTTCCGACCTGTTTAAACTATTAAGGAATAAATCCTTTATTTATATCGCTTTACTTTGTGTAGCTTTCTATGCTGCTGTATTTCCTTTTATTCAGTATGCCCCTGATTTGTTGATCAATAAATTTAATTTTACTTCTGTGTTGCCTGAAGGAGGATTTCAAATAAACGGTAGTACTTCCTTTGGTACAGCTGTTATTTATATTGGGTTGTTCATATATGCACTAATGTTTTCCATTGTACCTGGCAAGATGAAAACAGCAAGTAAAAAAACCTTGTCCGTTATTCTGATTGTTGGCTCATTTGCTTTATTGGCTTACTTGCTCCGTGATACATTTGCAATATGGTTTAAAAACGGATCGAAAACGGCAAGCTTGATACCACTGGGCACAATTATTTTTACCCCTATTTTTGGGAATTATGTTGATCGAAAAGGTAAGGCAGCTTCCCTAATGATACTAGGATCATTACTCCTGATCTTTGCTCATCTGTCATTATCTGTTTTTAACAATGTGATATTGGCTTATTCGGGATTGATTTCCCTCGGAATAGCATTTTCACTTGTGCCTGCTGCTATGTGGCCATCAGTTGCAAAAATTGTATCTCAAAACCGATTGGGAACAGCTTATTCTACCATGTTTACAATTCAAAACTGGGGACTTGGTGCTTTCTTCTGGGGAATCGGAGCGTTACTGCAAGCTGTAAATCCAAAAGTTGTTGCTAACAGGCAGGCTTTGAACGCCAAACTGGAAGGGTTGGGGTTGTCTCAGTCTGAAATTTCTCAGGAAATTATCAAAATGAAAGATCCGAATATAATTTCAGAATTTGGAGAGTATACACAGCAATATATTTACGATTACACTATTCCGATTTTCATCCTGGTAATTTGTGGTGTTATTTCGATCTTTCTTGCTTACAAGCTTAAACAAGCTGATAAAAAACAAGGATACGGGCTTGAATTGCCATCAGGTGCCGAAGCACCAAATGCCGAAAATAACTAATAGATACGTTTGTATTTTATATACCAAAAAGCTGTCTGCAAAGACAGCTTTTTTATTTTTATTTGTATTATTGTGATTTCTTACTGAGAGTGTGGTTTTAAACATTAAGTTTTAACAAGATATGAGCAGATCCCGATATTTATATGTTATGATGTTAAAACGCAACGATAAAAAATACGGGCTGGGATTAGATCAGCCACTAAATAGTAAATAATTAATTATTAATCTTTTAAAAGTGTTTTTATTATGGATTTTATTACTTGGAAAGACAGTTTCTCGGTTGGAATTCCATCCATTGATGATCAGCATAAAAAGTTGGTTGGAATGATCAATAATTTGTTCTCCGAATTTAGCAAGGGTATTACGGATGAATTTTTAAATGAAATTATAACAGAGCTGGAAAAATACACGGTGTACCATTTTTCTTATGAGGAGAAGTTTATGCAATTATATAATTATGCCGATTATAAAGTGCATAAAGCTGAACATAATCAGTTTATAGAAAAAATCAAAAATTATAAAGAAACGCTTTCAAAAGATAACAAAAAGGAGGTAATTGATTTTATTACTTTTTTAAAAAATTGGTTGCTAAAACATATCATGGGCACCGATAAGCAATACATGAAACTATTTCAGGAAAAAGGGATGCGTTAAAAACATCCCTTTTATTCTTGTTTTATTTTTGTATCGTTTCACTTCGGTTAGGGCCTACAGAAATAATTTTTATGGGTACTTTTATTTCATCTTCGATAAATTGTAAGTAGGATTTAAAGGCTGCGGGTAAGTCAGTAAATGATTTTATCTTTGTAATGACCTCTTTCCATCCTTTAAATTCTTTATAAACAGGTTGCAATTGTTCATCAACTTCGTAAGGTAAGTAATCAACTTTCTTTTTATTTAATATATAATGAGTACAAACTTTAATAGTATCAAATCCAGAGAGGACATCAGCTTTGGTAACTACCAGTTGGGTAACTCCATTCAGCATGATAGCATATTTTAGTGCTGGCAGGTCGAGCCACCCGCATCTCCTGGGACGGCCTGTAGTTGCTCCAAACTCATGGCCTTGTTTCCGCAATTGTTTACCTTCATTATTTTCCAGTTCGGTAGGGAAAGGGCCACTCCCTACTCGTGTACAATAGGCTTTAAAAATACCAATTACATTACCGATTTTATTGGGAGCCACACCCAGTCCGGTACATGCGCCGGCACAAATAGTATTCGACGAAGTAACAAAAGGGTAGGAGCCAAAATCAATATCCAATAAAGTGCCCTGGGCACCTTCGGCTAACACCGATTGATCATCTTCTAAATATTGATTGATTAAATGTTCACTTTCAACCAGCTTAAATTGTTTTATTAATTCAATTCCCTGGAACCATTTTTCTTCGTACGCTGTAAGGTTGTAATCAAAATCGTATAGTTTTAAAATTTCGTAGTGTTTGTTTTTCAAAAACTCATATTTATCATTAAATCCGGGATTTATGATATCTCCAATACGTAATCCATTTCGCCCGGTTTTGTCCATATAAGTAGGGCCAATACCTTTAAGGGTTGATCCGATTTTTGTTTTTCCTTTGGAAGCTTCCGAAGCTGCATCTAAAATTCTGTGTGAGGGTAAAATAAGATGAGCTCTTTTGGAAATAAAAAGATTTTTTTGAATATCTACCTTAAGCTTTTTTAACTCATTAATCTCTTCCATAAAAATAACAGGGTCGATAACCACTCCGTTGCCAATAATATTTATGGTATTGGGGTTAAATACACCTGAGGGGATGGTGTGTAAAACATGCTTAATTTGATTAAATTCTAAAGAATGGCCGGCATTAGGCCCACCCTGAAAACGTGCTATTACATTATAGTTTGGTGCTAATACATCAACAATTTTGCCTTTTCCTTCGTCGCCCCATTGCAGGCCTAATAAAACATCTAATTTCATTCGGTAAATATTAAATTTTGCAAATCATTTTATCCATACAAATGTAGGTATTAAAAATAATAAAATCTCCAGCGAAAGCATAGAGATTTAAACAAGTTTTGTTTTTTAATGAATAAAAGGGTTCTACTGTTAATTTAATGGGTAAAGATATAAGCCACCATGAAAAAATAAGATTGCATTCCTAAAATTTTCAAATCTTCTATACCCCCTTCCACATGCCTTAACTTCTTGGATTTTACCATTCAGCCTTTCTGCCATTGCATTTGTGAAGGTGTTCACCATAGCATTAATAATGCCTCTTAAATGATTTTTAAATGTTTCTACTACTTTTGTTATTTCTTTGATTTTAGATTGTATTGCATTACTTACCCATTGGATAATCAAAGAAGATGCTTCTTGTAAGTTCTCACAACCAAATATGTCTCTGAAGTTTTCTTTAACCCTCCATGCCCTGCTTACTTCATAATTGCCAATGGCTATCGATTCAAATTTTATGCGTTGTTTTTCGGTTTGGTTTTCAAGGTTTTTAAGGAAAATGTATTTAGTGTTTTTAAGCTCCTCATTTTGTCTCACTTCCCTTCTCCTTACTTTATCCACAGCATCGTTCAGGTATTTAACCAAATGAAACCTGTCGTGTACGATTTCCGTATCAGGCAAGAGGTCCTTTGTTGCATTCATGTATGATTTCCACATATCCATGCTGACGGTTTTTACTTTATCTCTATACTCTTGCTTAACAGCACTATTAAGGACTTGCTTACATGCCTCATAATCCCTGTTCTCGGAAACATCAACCACAACACCCGAAACTGGGTCGCTTAATACAGTAACATATTTATGTCCTTTTTTGAAGGATTTCTCGTCTATGCTTAAATGCTCAAAACAATGGTCATCTAAACGACTTTTTAAACCTCTTTCAACAGCGTTATGGATAATCCTGTTAACAACATTAAACCCACAGCGCAATAATTCAGCGGTCTTTGTCTGGTTCTTTGTGCTAAGCAAAAAATCAATTGCAAGCCTCTCAAATAAATAGGTATGCCGTTCATATCCATCTGCCCAGGGAACCCTAATGGTCTTAA
>JASGMZ010000088.1 GCA_030156305.1 Bacteroidales bacterium
GACGAAGTGGGTTCTGAAGATTCTTTTGGACGCACGATTTGGGCATTAGGTTACCTGTTGGCAAATGCTCCCAACGATGCTTATTATCAAACCGGGAAAGTGATATTCTTTAAGGCCGTTCCTATTTTTGAAAAATTAAAATCAATACGAGGTATTGCTAATACAATGATAGGCATTAGTTACTACCTGAAAAGCAATCCATCGGACCAATCAATGACAGAGATGCTACAAAATATGGCAAATACTTTAGTAAAGCATTATGAGATGAATAAAACCGGCGACTGGAAATGGTTTGAATCATTGTTAGCTTATGATAATGGCATTTTACCTTTAGCTCTTTTGCATGCTGCAGAAATTCTGAACAACGATAAAATTACACATGTAGCCATAGAGTCGATGAATTTTATTACTGAAAATACCCTTAAAGACAATTATCTATCGATTATTGGAAATGAAAAATGGTACTATAAAAACAAAGAACGGTCGGTTTTTGCACAACAGCCTGTTGATGCCATGGCTATGGTATTGATGTTCCACCAGGCATTTCACCTGACCAAAGACAAAGAATATATAAATAAACTGTATACCTCATTTTTATGGTTTCTGGGAGAGAATGATTTGAGAATGAGTTTGTATGATTATGAAACCAAAGGTTGCTGCGACGGATTCGAAAGTTACGGGATTAACCGCAACCAGGGAGCCGAAAGTTCTCTGGCTTATTTAATTTCCCATTTAACGGTGCTTCAGGCTTATGAAGAGTTTCATAAATTAGATATACGTTAATACATCATCATTAAATATAAAATCAACAGGGATGTTAATACACAGATATAAAAACAATCCAATTCTAACAAAAGACGATGTTCCTTATCCTGTTGCTACAGTGCATAATGCTGCGGTTGTGAAGCACAACGGAAAGTATGTGATGATATTCCGCTCGCATAAAATGAACGGGCGAAGCATACTTGGAATGGCAGAAAGTGATGATGGTTATCATTTTAAGGTGAGTGATAAACCATTTATGGTGCCGTCAACTCAGGGCGTATTTAAAGAATATGAAGCTTATGGAATCGAAGATCCACGAATTGTTTTTATCGATGGAGAATACCTGATTACCTATAGTGCCTATTCAAAGCACGGCGTGCGCATTGGACTTGCAAAAACAAAGGATTTTAAATCGGTTGAACGATTTTCGTTAATTACAGAAGCAGACTACCGGAATGTGGTTATCTTTCCTGAAAAAATAGGAGGTTTATACGCAAGGCTCGATCGGCCTCATTCCGAAATATCACCCTGGTCTATTTGGATATCTTATTCTCCTGATCTCAAGTTTTGGGGCGAATCAAAATTAATTATGAAACCGGCGCCATATCATTGGGATGAAATGAAAATAGGCCCCGGTGCACCACCGATAAAGACTTCCCGCGGATGGTTAAGTATATATCATGGTGTTTTTCCAACCATGGACGGGAGCGTTTATCGGTTAGGTGTGGCACTGCATGACTTAGATGACCCATCCAAAATAATTGCCATTGGCGATGACTGGATTCTTCAACCCGAAGAGGTATATGAAATTACCGGATACGTGCATAATGTGGTTTTCTCTTGTGGCGCTGTTCCGGAAGATGATGGAAGTGTAAAAATATACTGGGGTGGAGCAGATAAAGTGATGTGTGTTGGTACAGCAGAATTAAATGCACTGGTGGATCATTGTTTGAATAATCCGCGACAGGAAAATTAATTAATCCAGAGGAATATCTTTACTTTACGCTGGTTCAACTACTAAATTACCAGTAGAATTAATTTTAATAAATGTATTATGAAAATTGCAATACTTTCATCCATAGCATGGCGTACCCCTCCACGGAAATATGGTCCCTGGGAACAGGTAGCCTCAAATATTACAGAAGGAATGGTTGAAAAAGGCCTGGATGTTACGCTATTTGCTTCTGGTGACTCAATTACCAAAGGTAAATTAGTTTCAGCTTGTGAAAAGCCCTATGCTGAAAATCCGGATATCGATCCTAAAGTTGCTGAATGCCTCCATATAAGCAAATTGATGGAACAGGCCGATCAGTTTGATCTGATTCATAATAATTTTGACTTTCTCCCGCTGAGCTATTCCCGGTTGATTAAAACTCCCATGCTAACAACTATTCATGGTTTTTCTTCGCCAAAAATTATTCCGGTGTATAAAAAATACAATAACTCAGGTTTTTATGTTTCCATCAGTAACTCTGATCGAAGTCGAGAGCTGGATTATATCGCTACTGTTTACAATGGTATCAATGCCAATGATTTTATTTTAAACCAGGAACCCAATGATTATTTGCTTTATTTTGGAAGAATTCATCCCCATAAAGGAACTTATGAATCAATACAAATTGCCAAAAAAACGAAAAGGAAACTCATTATCTCGGGGTTAATTCAGGATCATGAATATTTTGAAGATAGAGTAAAACCATTGATCAATAATGATGATATTGTGTATGTTGGAAATTCGGGGCCGGAGGAGCGAAACCGACTTTTAGGTAGTGCATACGCTCTTTTACACCCGGTTAGTTTTGACGAACCTTTCGGGTTAAGTGTAGTTGAAGCGATGATGTGTGGAACACCTGTAATAGCTTTTAACAGGGGCTCTATGCCGGAATTAATTATGGATGGTAAAACCGGATTTTTGGTTAACACGACTGAAGAGGCATCACAGATGGTTGATAATATTCAATTGATTAATCGAAAATATTGCAGAGATTGGGCTGTGTCGAATTTTAGTATGGAGAAAATGGTCGATGGTTATCTCAAAACCTATAAACAAATCCTTAATACATAAAAAAAGTCCCGCAAAATGCGAGACCTAAAATTTTAAATGGTATGATATTTTAAACTATGTAAGTTTAACATTTACCGCATTTAATCCTTTTTTTCCTTCTTCCAGATCAAAAGTTACTTCATCATTTTCTTTAATCCTGTCAATTAATCCATTAGAATGTACAAAATACTCTTTTGTTGAATCTGCGTCTTTAATAAAACCAAATCCTTTTGATTCATTAAAAAATTTCACTGTTCCTTTTTTCATTTTTTATAAAATTAATGTGGTGCAAGATACGCAACTTATTTGGATTTTGAGCTTTTTTTGCACACACTATGTGATGAAAAATTTAATTAATACAGCCGTAAGGTAAACATCTTAATTTTCTAATTTGAGTTTTTTATAGCAGCAAGCAACTCTTTTAAGTTTATCGTTGCGTAAGTAGATGCATGATCCGACATGGCGTAAGGTATAATTAACTCGTTATTAT
This sequence comes from Bacteroidales bacterium, assembly GCA_030156305.1. Lineage (GTDB taxonomy): Bacteria > Bacteroidota > Bacteroidia > Bacteroidales > UBA12077 > UBA12077. Next base: position 3,300 of record JASGMZ010000088.1, read on the forward strand.
GAATTATTGCCCCGCAGGAATAAACAACATTAGGGACATATCCTTCCCTTTCTTCCTCATTAGGAGATAATAAAGGAGTCTTTAGCCTGCCAATTTCTTTTTCAGGATTATCGAGTTCGTATAGTGCTGCACCCAGCGAATATTCGCGCATAGGCCCAACACCATGGGTAATAATCAGCCACCCTTCTTCTGTTTCAATAGGAGATCCGCTGTTTCCCACCTGTATTAACTCCCATGGATATTTTGGTTTCTGAATAATCCTGGCCTCGCGCCAAATGTTAATATTATCTGAGAAAGCTATATAATTATTTACACCATCTATTCTGCATAACATTGCATATTTCCCGTTAATCTTTCTCGGAAATAATGCCATTCCTTTGTTTTGTGCCACTTCTCCATGGATAGGTAAACATTTAAAATGATAAAAATCTTTGGTTTCGAGTAACTTAGGCAAAATACTAACCCCGTCAAAAGCTGTATAGGTAGCATAATAAGTTACTTCTCCATTGTCATCAATAAATTTAACAAAGCGTGCATCTTCAATACCATTCTTTTCAGTATCAGAAATGGGGAAAATAACTCTCTCAGAAATCGCTGAATCAATCGAAAAATCAATTTCATAATGCGAAAGAGCCAACCACAGCATTTGATTAACGATTAATTGTTTATTTAGTGTAAGTTGATGTGTTTCTCTTATTTCATCTATCGCCCTTTTGAGTTCGCCGTAAGTAAAATTATCACCCAACTTTTCTAATACAAAAAGAGGCGAAGTTTGATTGTCAAAATCACGTAATTCGTCAAGGTCTTTAATAAATAATTTCTTATCGTAAATATGCCTTTTAATTCGATCTGCCTCTGCCAGCATATTGCCAACAGGCTCTACAATTAAATTATTATCTTTATCAATCACAGCAGAACGGAAAATAATGGATGAAATATGGCCTTCGCCAGTTGCTCTGAAACTGAAAATTACTCTTTTTTCACCCGGCCCTAATTCTTCCTGATAAGGATCTTCCACAACTGATGGATTAAAAATAGCTGCCGACTCAATGGAATACTCCATGGTGAAATACGAACCAATTAGTGCTTTTTGAATTTGGTTCATATCATCCGGGTTTATTCCCATTTCAATAAATAAATGGTGTAGCTTATTAAAATGCTTATCAAATATCATGGAGATATTTCTATGCCTTTTGGCATAACCTCTTAATACCTGATTAAGTGCTGTTTTTGTTTGCTCTTCACACATGGCCAGCACATTGCGGATAATTTCTTTACTCCTTTCGTGTGAAGTATATAAGAATCGTGCTATTACTCTTGACGAGTCGGTGAGAAAATATGTATCTTTCCTGTTTACAGTTACTTGCATTGAATTTATTTTTTATAAAGATAATAAATAATTTAATGAATTAATTTTTTCCTTGATTTAAGTTTCCTGAGAAATAACCAAAGGCTAATCCTTTTAAATAACAGCCCGGCTCTGAAAATAAATAAAATTTATAATGCTAAAAATTATTGATTATGAATAATTTAGATTATCTTTACACGAACAGATTTTTAGGGATCAAAGGGTTAAAAGTTAAATAATTAATTGAAAGGAAAATATTTTTATGTATGAAAAGAAACAAGTAATCATTAAATCACCAGATGTGTCAAATTTACAAATGGTTGAAATTGATTTTAAAACACGTTTATATATTCCGTTAGGCGCTGATCCTAAGGCAGCACGAGAGCGATATTATTCGCGATTTGATAAAAAAGTCTAAATATGTAATCCTATTACCATATAATGCAGTTATTTTTAGCTGCATTTTTTTATTTAATTTTACTTCTTAAATTATTAGATTATAAAATGGAAAATTTTTCAGCGTCGTTATATAATTCATCAGTCCTTAAAGAGTTGGTAACCATGAAAATGCCTTTTGGGAAATATAAAGGAAGAGTTATTTGTGATTTACCTGAACATTATTTGGTGTGGTTTCATCAAAAAGGGTTTCCCGATGGCAAACTGGGGATGCTTATGGCTTCTATATATGAAATAAAGCTAAACGGTTTGGAATATTTGCTTAAGCCTTTAAGAGAAAAATAACCCTCTTTTTTATCTAATCATTGTTTTATTGATTTTATATTATTTTTGTCTAAACAAATCTAACTAAGAATGCAACTGGTAACATCAAAAGATATTTCCAAAGTAATACACCTCGATAAGTTTGGCGGAGAGGTTGTAGCCAAATTGTTAATGCAGGCCTTAAAATTTAACAAGGTAAATAAGGTTTATACCCAAACAAAAGATAAAAAAGGAATTGAATTTGTTAATTCGGTTATCGAGCATTTAGGGATAAATTATGAGGTTAGTGAGGATGACTTAAAACGAATTCCTGAAAATAAACCCTTCATTGTTATTGCCAATCATCCTTTGGGTGGTGTGGATTCTATTATCCTGCTAAAAATTTTGGGCAGGATACGGCCTGATGTTAAAGTTATGGCTAATTTTTTACTGCAAAAAATTGAGCCGTTAAAAGATGTAATTTTCCCGGTAAATCCATTTGAAACGCATAAAAATGTAAAATCAAGTTTTACCGGACTTAAAAATGCAATGTTTCATTTAGAGCAAGGCCATTGTTTAGGTATTTTCCCGGCAGGTGAAGTTTCATCCTATCAACCCGATTCGTTGATTATTCAGGATAGAGAATGGCAACCCTCTATTTTAAAATTTATAAAAAAAGCAAATGTTCCTATTATCCCTGTCTATTTTCATGGAACAAACAGCCGGATTTTTTACATGCTGGGTCAAATTCATCCTTTACTGCGAACAGCAAAATTACCTTCAGAGCTTTTTAATAAAAAGAATAAAGCTATAAAAATCAGAATAGGAAATCCTATTTCGGTAAAGGAACAAGATGAATTTACTGATATTGCGCATTTTGGACGTTATATCCGAGCCAGAACTTATGCGCTGGGAACTTCTATTGAAGTAAAAAAATTTTATCGTCCTTCTTTTTATCCCAAAGTTAAAAAAATAGAACCTCTAGCCGAACCGGCTAACCAGGAAGACTTAACTAAAGAGGTAAAATCACTCCTTGAAAATTATCTGTTATTCGAGAATCGTAATTTTAAAATTTTTTGTGCTCCATCAACGGAAATGCCTCTTGGTATAAATGAAATCGGCCGGTTAAGAGAATTAACATTTCGCGAAGTAGGTGAAGGGACCAATCGTAGCATGGATATTGATGAGTATGATTTCTACTATAATCAGTTAGTTCTTTGGGATGATGATGAAAATAAAATTGTAGGTGCTTATCGGATAGGAAAGGGGAAGGATATTATTGCTCAATACGGTTTACCCGGATTTTATATTCATTCGTTATTTAAAATCCGTAAGAAATTTTTACCCGTTTTAAATGAGTCGATTGAATTAGGGCGTTCATTTATTATCAAAGAATATCAGCGTAAGCCATTACCTCTGTTTTTATTATGGAAAGGATTATTATTTTTCTTATTGAAAAATACCGATTACCGTTACCTTATCGGCCCGGTAAGTATAAGCAACGATTTCTCAAAATTTTCGAAATCCTTAATTGTTGAGTTTATCAAAACGTACCATTACAACGAAGAATTAGCAAAGTTTATCAAACCTCGTAAAAGATTTGTGGTAAAACCGGATAAAATTGTCGATCGGAAAATATTTTTGGAAGAAGAACAAGGCGATGTAGCTAAAATTGACCAATTAATTCAGGATATTGAATCGAATTTTAAATTTCCCATTTTGTTGAAAAAATACCTTCAGTTGAATTCAAAAATTATTGGTTTTAATATTGATCCTCAATTTAATAATGCGTTAGACGGACTGATTATCCTTGATATTTTTGATGTACCACAGAACTTTATCAAAGGTTTGTCGAAGGAGCTGAATGATAAATCAATACTGGAAAGGTTTAACTTTTCATCTTCAATGTTGGAGGATGGATTTGTACCAAAAAAATAGCAACAGTAAAATCTTCGAGAGTTCAGAAATATTTGAGGTTTATATATAAGTCAGCAGGAGCCAAAAGACTTAGCGTGTTAAAATTGTTTATTACAGAAATGAATAAAAACCAACGGGTTTACCCGTTGGTTGAAAAATAACCTATCGTTAAAAACCGGCAAGGATGCCGGCGATTCTTCCACTAATAACAGACGGGTTAACCCGTCTGTTTCCGGTCTGTTGTAACCCGTCGGTTTTTGGGTATCTTACCTGCAGAATTTTGACGTTGGAATGTCCTAACGGACGATTCCAAGTCAAGTCCAGGTCAACATCAAAATACTATAAACCAACGGGTTAACCCGTTGGTTGCCTGTATATTGTAACCCGTTAGTTGATACTTTAGCGGCTCTTTTATAAATTTTATTTTAGCTCATCCAAAAACTGTTGAGTTGTTTTTATTGTTGCATAGGTCCTGTTTAACGAGCTAAGGGTAGAGTAATGCACCTCTATGGCCTTAATGGTGTTATCTCTATATTTTAAATCTCTTGTTGCACAGGCGTCTTCTATCACCGTACAGCTAAATCCATAATCAGAAGCAGCTCTTGTTGCAGCTTCTACACACATGTGGGTTTGCATCCCGCAAATAATTAAATCAGTAATTTGATTATCATGTAAATAATCCAGTAAATTAGTACCGATAAAAGCATTTGCATTGTTTTTGGATATTACTTCTTCATTTTCCAATGGCATTACTAAAGGGTGTATATTTCCACCTGAACTTGCATTATGACGGATATGGACTATCAAAAAATCTCTGTTTCTGAACTCGTTAAGCAATTTCCTTGCATTGAGTGCAGCTTCTAAAGGATTCACTAAAGGAACCGAACCTTCAGGGAAATAAAATTCCTGGATATCTATGATAAGAAGTGCTGTCTTCTTCTGGTTGGTATTTTGTTGAGCTGCTATTGGATGATAAATTGAACTCATCAACAAAACCAACATTGAAAGCAAAAATATTTTTTTCACAAGAATATATTTTATTTTAGTTAATTAATTGGCCTTGTGGAACATCCATGTTATATTCATTCCATTTTTGTGAACTTCAGTGCATAGATGTTTCATAAATTTAATTTTTAAACAAAGATATAAAACAGTTTAATCTAACGTAATAAACTCATTCTGTTCTGCAAATTTTAAAATTTCGCGGATTACCTCCTGCATCTTCTCTTCATCTTTAAGTACCATTCGGTGGTCTGCATCATCAATGGTTACAAATTTTTTGTTATTTGACGGCATCAACTCGTATAAAGTTTGTCCCATTGCGGGAGGAATAAAATCATCGGCTTTCCCATGAATAACAAGTACCGGTTTTTCAACTTTCTGTGCCAGTGGCTTATTGTTGAGGTTATATATTTTTTCATCGACATCGAGTTTTAAAAATGGGCGTACAATCCAGGGCAGAGCATCTTTAATTAAATAATCTTCTAGCTCTTTCATAGATGTAAAGGTTGACATAATAATAACCTGATTGATAAAATTTTTTTCCAGAATATTTAAAGCCACATAACCGCCCATAGAATAACCCAACAAAAGGGTAGGCAGGTTATTATTTAAATTTTGGTTATAAAAATCGAGAGCAATATTTCCGTCATTTACAATTCCTTCAATAGTAGGTTTTCCATCGCTTAATCCATAACCACTGTAGTTAAAGGTAAAAATATTTAGGTCGGCTTGATTGGTAAGCTCATTAAAAAAGGGAATGGCCGAACGTACATTACTGCCATTGCCTGAAAGGTATATAAAATTGAACTTTGCATTAGCTTCAGCCAAATACCATAGTTCTAATTTTGTAGTATCGGTATTTGATATAAAATACCTGTTAAAATTAAAACTTTTATCCAGCTCGGATTCTTTAACAGGATTAAAAACTTCTGATTCGGTAACTTTTTGGTTAATACATCCTTGTGTCAATAATACGAAGAATGAAATTATGGATAGCCATCTAATAATTTTCATGATTTACTTCTTTATATTTAATACCATAACATAAAAAACATTTATTTGTTTAATGGTTAGATTAACCAATCCATCAAACATTTTAATGAATTTACATCAAACGTTTAATATTAAGTAAAAAAAAGGATAAAAAAAACAATGTTATTTTACTTTTTGTGCCTATATAAACTATTTTTAGTATGTTTGATATAAATAGTTAATAAATTTTTATGAAAGAAATTTTATCGCCCATTGCTATTATGCAAAATATGGTAGAAAAATTACAAAATTTCTACCCCGATCATGATCAAAAGTCCAATGGAATAATCCAATTTTATTTTACCCACGAAGATAAAAAATACGATTGCTATATACAATCAAATCATGATACATTAAAGCTTTTCGAAGGGATTGCTGAAAAACCAAATGTAAGTGTCCGTTGTAGTTTTTACCACTGGCTTGATTTGGCATTTGGCAGATTAAATCCATTTGTTGGAATAATAACCCGAAAGTTACAGTTTAAAGGTGATATTAAATTTTTTAACGTTATTCCCAAAAAATCGATAAAAAAAAGTTTGTGGGTTCCCGAGGACCCCGTAACAAAATTCGAGAAAAACCCCTCAAAATATTGGGAAAAACCTCAAAAAATAGTAGTTCTTAATGCATCCCCACGCGGGGAAAAAGGATATACAGATTTTTATTTAAAACCTTTTATAAAAGGAATGCAGAAAGAATCAGTGGTTGTAACTTATTACCTCAATCAATATTCGGTTAATCCTTGTAAAGGATGTTTTTCTTGTTGGATTAATAAACCTGGAGAATGTATTTATCAGTATGAAGACAATTTCCACCAGTTAGCTGAACAACTTTCTGATGCTGATATTATTGTTTATGCATTTCCAATTTATGCTGACAATATTCCGGGAGTATTAAAAAATTATTTTGAACGTTCTGTTTCGCGTGCTTATCCTTACATGATTGAAGGAATAAATGGCGTAAGGCATCCCAGAAAGCATATTCATAAAAATCAGTCGATGGTTGTTTTTTCGATATGTGGCTTTTGGGAGATGAAGAATTTTACACCGGTAAAAGCTTTCTTTAATGCATTGGCACATAATCGTCATTGTCCTGTTGTTGGAGAAATTTACCGAACAACTGCCATTGGGTTATATGATAATCCTTTTCTCTTTAAAAAATTGAATCAGGTTTTGGTGGCTTTAGAAAAAGCAGGCGAAGAGGTTGTTACTTATGGAAAAATAAAGCGTAAAACGCAAAAAACTATTCATCAGAAATTAAAACGTACTTCGAATGATTTAGATCAAATTAACGAATGGTGGAATACAAAGAAGGGAAGCAAAGTGTTTGATTATTAGTAATTTTGGCTCTATTTAATAAAGTTGGTGTTAAAAAATTTGTTATTCTCAAATATATGAAAAAGAGTTCACTACATTATGATTCCAATGCTGAGCATTCCAGGTATTTTTGTTTTAATAGAGCCAATATAATTAAATGATAAATATCGAAT
>JASGMZ010000089.1 GCA_030156305.1 Bacteroidales bacterium
TTCTCATCCCTCTTTAAGTTTATATTGATTTAGTTATACAAAAAAAAAGCTGCTCCTATTAGGAACAGCTTTCAATTCTTTAGCGGAGAAAGAGGGATTCGAACCCCCGGTCCGCGGAACGGACAACGGTTTTCAAGACCGCCGCATTCGACCACTCTGCCATTTCTCCGTCGGCAAAAGTATAATTAATTTTGATTTGCACAAAATTTTTTGAAAAAAATAATAATTTGTTTTAATGGGGATATTTATTGGCAAAAATGTATCAATATTACCCATAAACGACCCGTTAATATGGATTTTTACACTCAATTATTAACAAAATCAACATATTTATCAATAAATATGCATTTTTTTTTGGTTTAGATTTGCTAAACTTAAGAAATACTCTATATTTGTATGTAGAAGCTAAAAAAAATAATTATTTTACTAACCCTAAAAATTTTTTTATTATGAACAAAGCAGAATTAATTGATGCAATTGCTAATGGAGCAGATTTGACAAAAGCAGACGCTAAAAAAGCTTTAGACGCTTTTATTAAGAGTACAACAGGCGCTTTGAAAAAAGGTGACAGAGTAGCTTTAGTTGGTTTTGGTTCTTTCTCTGTAGCTAAAAGAAATGCAAGAACTGGTAGAAACCCACAAACTGGTAAACCTATTACTATTAAAGCTAAAAACGTAGTTAAATTTAAAGCTGGAAGCGATTTAGCAGACGCAGTTCAATAAAAAGCTTTAACTAAACAATCGAAGGGAGTAGCAAGTATGTTGTACTCCCTTTTTTTATAGCTAATATTATGATAACTACTCGTTTAACAAAATATCTGGAACAATTTATTACTACAGAAAGACTTGAGTTGTTCCACATGCTTATTAATCAGAGAACAAGATATATAACTGTTGTGCTAGAAGATATTTATCAATCGCAAAATGCAAGTGCTGTTTTGCGAACAGCCGATTGTTTTGGAATCCAGGACGTGCATATTATCGAGAATAAAAATAAATATCAAATTAATCCCGATGTTGCTTTGGGTGCTTCCAAATGGTTAAATATAGTAAAATATAACAAGCAGGAAAATAATACGTTGGAAGCTATCAGCCATTTAAAGGAAAAAGGATATCGAATTGTTGCTACTACACCCCATACACAAGATATTAGCCTGGAAAATTTTGATTTAACCAAGGGAAAAACAGCTTTGTTTTTTGGAACAGAATTAAAAGGCCTTTCAAATGAAATGATTGATAATGCAGATGAATTTTTAAAAATCCCAATGTTTGGTTTTACCGAAAGTTTTAATATTTCGGCCTCAGCAGCTATTATTTTACATCATTTGACAACATCATTAAGGAAAACTGAAATCAATTGGCAATTGTCTGATAATGAAAAAGAAGAAATTTTATTGGGGTGGTTAAAAAAGACCATTAAAAAGTCATCACTACTTATTGATGATTTTTTATCTAAGAAAAATAACTTTTAATCACAAAAATTCGTATATTAATGTAATTTTTTTCATCTTTATATGCTTAAACCTTAGAATAAAAAATTAAGATTTGTAATAAATTTTACATTGTAAAAAGTATGAACTGTATTATTATAGATGATGATGCTCTCTCAAGACGTGTAGTAGAAGAATTTGTTGAACGAACAGAATTTCTTTCGCTAAAACACTCTTTTAAGGATGCTGTTGAGGCAATTAATACATTTAATAAAGGAAATGATGAAATTGACCTGATATTTTTGGATATTGAAATGCCTGAAATGGATGGCATTGATTTTATGAATGCACTAAAAAATTTGCCACAGATAATTATTATTTCCTCTAAAGAAAAATATGCTGTAAATGCTTTTGATTATGATGTTACAGATTACCTTTTAAAACCAATAACCTACAGTCGTTTTTATAAGGCTGCATTGAAAGCAAAAAATATTTATGAGATTAAAGAACGTTACGATGTTGATGAAATTTACATCAAAAAAAATTCGGCACTTGTTCGTTTAAAATACGATGAGATTCTTTGGGTAGAAGCGCTTGAGAATTACGTGATTATCAATTCTTTTAGCGAAAAGTTTACGATTCATTTTACGATGAAATCCATTGAAAGTCAGTTACCTTCAAAACAATTTAAACGCGTACATCGTTCGTACATTATTAATGTTAAGAAAATTGACCGGATTGAAGATAATGTAATTTATATCAAAAATTCCGAAGGATTGAAACATATACCCATTGGTAAAGCTTACAAAGAAAGTTTCATGAATGACATTAATCTTATGGGTAAATAAAACCTTATTCTTAACTTTGTACTTTCTAAATTGGGATGTATCCCAATTTTTTTGTTTTAATAATTTTAATAAAATCATCAAATGATCTCGCAACGACAATTATTTTTGCAGCATGTAGGGCAAACATCTGATTTTCCTTTACAATTGGAAATTGAACATGCTGAGGGAATTTATATGTATAGCCCGGATGGAAAATCTTATATTGATTTAATTTCAGGGGTATCTGTTAGCAATGTAGGGCATCTTCATCCTAATGTAGTTAAAGCAGTACAAAATCAAGCCGGTAAATTTATGCACCTTATGGTGTATGGCGAATATATCCAGTCGCCGCAGGTAGAGTATGCTAAATTATTAACCGATTTATTGCCCGCAAATTTAAGTTCGGTTTATTTTGTGAATTCCGGGAGCGAAGCTATTGAGGGAGCGTTGAAACTGGCTAAACGATATACCGGGCGGACTGAAATCGTTGCTTTTAAAAATGCATATCATGGAAGTAGCCATGGTTCATTAAGTGTAATGGGAAATGAAGAGTTTAAAAATGCATTTCGCCCCTTATTGCCCGATATCCGGTTTTTAGATTTTAATGATGAAGAATCCTTAGCGCAAATTACCGATAAATCTGCCTGTGTTTTAATAGAACCTATCCAGGGAGAAGGGGGGATAAGAGTCCCGGAAAATAATTTTTTGCAAAAATTACGAAAAAAATGCGATGAAACAGGATCCTTGCTCATCTTTGATGAAATACAAACCGGTTTTGGAAGAACAGGAAGTCTTTTTGCTTTACAGGAGTTTGATGTAGTTCCTGATATTATGACTATTGCCAAAGGAATGGGGGGAGGAATGCCAATAGGTGCTTTTGTTTCTTCCAATGAAATTATGTCGGCTTTTAAAACAAACCCTATTTTAGGACATATTACAACTTTTGGTGGCCATCCGGTTTCTTGTGCAGCAGCTGTTGCTTCTTTAAAAACTATTGTTGATGAAAAACTTTGCCAAAAAGTAAAACAAAAAGGCCAATTATTTCGTGAGTTATTGGTTCATCCGGAGATTAAAGAAATACGAGGTGTTGGTTTGTTTATGGCGGTTGAATTAAAAGATTTTGACCAGGTAAAAAAGGTAATTGATATTGCCGTAAGCAAGGGGTTAGTAACCGACTGGTTTTTATTCCACGACAGTGCTTTTAGAATTGCTCCGCCTTTGATTATAACTGAGAAACAGATTAAAGAAGCTTGTAATATTCTTTTAGAAGCGATTGATGAATCGGTAAAATAAATTCAATTGAATTTATTATTTAAGGAATGAGAAAAATGAATTTATTTTTGCTATAAAATTTAAAATTTTTAAAATGAAACATCCATGCACTGAAGTTCACAAAAATGCAATAAATATAACAGGGATGTTACACAAGGCCAATTAATGAACTTAAAAATATATTCGAATGAAACGTATCGCTTGCTTTATTTTATTTGCTGTTTTTTATTTTTTTGTTGAAAAATCTTATGCTCAGGATATAAGCGTATATTCTGATAGCCTTAAACATTATTTTAGCTTAATGGCTCAGGAACGAGACGATGATAACAAAGAAGAACTAAACAAAAAAATAGTAGAATACTTCCAAAAAGCGCTGGAACAGGATGATAGTTTTGATTATGATTTTTCTTCTTTAAAATATGTTGGTGATATAAGATCTGAAGATGATAAGCTTAGAATTATTACATGGAATTTGCCCTATTACGATGGGACACATCAATATTTTGGATTTATTCAATATAAAAAAAATCGTTGGAACACATTAACCTATAAACTTACCGATAAATCAGCACAAATAAAAAATCCCGAATATGATATTTTATCCCATACTAATTGGTATGGTGCGTTATATTATACAATTATTGTGCATAAATATCGAGGAGATAATTATTATACTTTATTGGGTTCCGATTTAAACGATTTATTTAGTAAAAAAAAGCTGATTGAAATAGTACATTTTGATTCAAATGATCAACCTGTGTTTGGTGCATTTATGTTTAAAAATAAGGAAAAGAATATTGCACGAGTTATTTTTGAATATAGTGCACAGGCCAATATGGGTTTAATGTATGATGAGAAAAAAGGGATGATTGTGTACGATCACCTTTCGCCTTTTCGCCCTAGTTTAAAAGGTAAATACCAGTTTTATGGGCCAGATTTTTCGTATGATGGACTTAAATTTGAAGATGGAATTTGGAATACTTATCACGATATCGATGTAAGAAATTATAATATTGAGTAACCATGTCTAAAAAACATAAAAATGAATCTTTTTCCTTTTTTGTAGAGCAATTTGCTGATCTAAAAATTTTACGCTATCAGGTTCCTGAATTCGAAGATTTATCCTTAAATCAAAAGAAACTGATTTATTATCTTTCGGAGGCAGCACTTTACGGAAGAGATATTATTTATGACCAGAATTTTAAGTATAATCTAACCATCAGGCGATTGCTTGAATCGATAATTAAAAACAATAAGGGCCATATAGAAGATGATGAGTGGCAGGAATTTATGATTTATACTAAACGGATATGGTTTTCCAATGGCATACATCATCATTACTCTACAGATAAGTTTATACCCGGTTTTTCGAAAGATTTCTTTTTGGATTTAATACAGCAAATACCTGAAAATAATTGGCCTGTTGATTTATCGAAAGATGAAGTCATACAAAAAATAATACCGATAATCTTTGACCCGGAAAAATATCCTAAAAGGGTTTGTCAGGATCAATCGAAAGATATGATTAAACAATCGGCCAACAATTTTTATGAAAATGTAACGCAGCGTGAAGCCGAATCTTTTTATCAGGAAATGATAAATCCGACGGATGATGAGCCTGTTTCTTACGGATTAAATTCAAAATTGATAAAGGAAAATGGAAAGATTAAAGAAGAAATCTGGAAAGTAGGTGGAATGTATGACAAAGCCATTACAAAAATTGTATACTGGTTGGAAAAAGCTACTGAAGTAGCTGAAAATAAAAAACAAAAAGAGAGCCTGCAAAAACTTATCGATTTCTATCAATCTGGCGATTTGAAAAAATTTGATGAGTACAGCATATTGTGGTTAAGCGACACAGAATCGTTTATTGATACGGTAAACGGATTTATCGAAATCTATGAAGATCCTTTAGGAAGAAAAGCTACGTGGGAGGCTCTGGTTAATTTTAAAGATGATAAAGCCACCCGCCGAACCGATATTTTAAGCCAGAATGCACAGTGGTTTGAGGATCATTCTCCTGTTGATTCAAAATATAAAAAAACAAAAGTACAGGGTGTTAGTGCTAAAGTAATCAATGTGGCTATGCTTGGTGGTGATTGTTATCCTGCAACTCCCATTGGAATTAACCTTCCGAATGCCGAGTGGATTCGAAAGAAACATGGCTCAAAATCGGTAACCATTGAAAATATTACCTATGCTTACCATAAGGATTCCCTTAAAAGCGGATTACTCGAAGAGTTTTCATTTTCGGATAAGGAGATTGAATTACATAAAAAACATGGTTTTTTAGCCAATAATTTACATACTGATTTACATGAATGTTTGGGTCATGGTTCGGGCCAATTAATGCCTGGCATAAGCACCGATTTATTAAAAAATTACTACTCACCCATTGAAGAAACCAGAGCCGATCTGTTTGCTCTGTGGTTTATGATGGATCCTAAATTAATTGATTTGGGTATTATGCCAACCTTTGATGTTGCTGTGGCTCAATATAATAGTTATATCAAGAATGGGTTAATAACGCAACTCACCCGAATTGAGCCCGGGAAAAATATTGAACAGGCTCATATGCGAAATCGCCAACTTATTGCTAAGTGGTGTTTTGAAAAAGGACATGATGAAAATATTATCGAAAAGATTATAAAAGAAGGAAAAACATATTTTATTATAAATCATCATGCGAAATTAAGAGAGTTATTCGGAAAACTTCTCGCTGAAATACAACGAATAAAATCCGAAGGCGATTTTGAAGCTGCAAAATACCTTATTGAAAATTATGGAGTGAAGGTTGATAAGGATTTACATGATGAGGTTCTTCAACGATTTAAAAAACTTAATTTAGCTCCTTATTCTGGTTTTGTAAATCCACAATATCTACCGGTTTATGAAAATGATGAAATCGTAGATATTATGATTGATTACACTCAGGATTACCCCGTACAGATGATGAAATACGCAGAGAAATATTCCGTACTCCCTGATTTTAACTAAGGTATTGACTTATTTGTTTATTAATCGTAACTTGAAGAGTAATTTATTACTATGGCAAACAGAATATTTAGGCAAAATACCTATGTTTATTTCATCGATAACGATGATTCGTACATTCGCGATGTGTTAGCCCGTTTTGAGGAAGTAAATGATTATAACATCAGTATATATACCCGAAGCAAAGAATTTTTTGAAGATTTTTCCGAAGTGATCCCCTCAAAAAAACAGATTGATATTATCTTTCTTGCCACAACGCTTGAAACCGATCAGGAAAATCAAATAGTAGAACCAATTGATGTACTTAAAAAAATTAAAGAAATTAATCCCTATGCTGAAGTAATTTTATATTCTGAGAATGATGATATAAATATGGTTTCTTCTGCTTTCCATTATGGTGCATATACTTTTATTAAAAAGAATGAAAATATAACCTTACGTATCTTAAATAATATTAAAGGAATTATTAGTCAGAGAAATTTTCTGTTAAAAAAAGAAGCTGGAATTTATATGGTTAAGTTGTTTCTTCTTTTTTTCTTGGTACTCATCGTTCTTTTTGCCTTGCTATATTCCTTTTTTCCTGAGTTGTTTTCTTTTTAAAATCTACATTAATATCGAATTATAATCGAGATATTCAGTTAATTGTTTATATCCCTGCTAAAATTTCATTTTATTTCGAAAGATACGTATGTTTTGCTGTCTATTTGGCAGAAAATAATCTGTGGCACAACTATTGGGAAATAAGCTCCGGAAAACAAATGTTAAACATAAAATACAGATATAAAATGCAAAAAGGAACAATTGGAGTTACTACGGAGAATATTTTCCCTATCATTAAAAAGTTTCTTTACTCTGACCATGAAATTTTTTTAAGGGAATTAATCTCTAATGCAGTTGATGCAACTCAGAAGTTAAAAAAACTCGCTTCGTTGGGTGAATATAAAGATGAGTTGGGTGATTTAAAGATACGCGTTTCGTTAGATCCTAAAAAGAAAATTCTTACCGTTAGCGATCGTGGTATTGGAATGACAGCTGAAGAAATTGATAAATATATCAACCAGATTGCATTGTCCAGTGCCGAAGAGTTTATCAATAAGTTTAAAGACCAAACAGCCATTATTGGTAAATTCGGACTTGGATTTTATTCCTCATTTATGGTGTCTAAAAAGGTGGAAATTGTTACCAGGTCGTATAAAGATGATGCTAAAGCTGTAAAATGGACCTGTGACGGAAGCCCTGAATATAAGATTGAAGAAGTAGAAAAAGAAGATCGTGGTACCGATATTATCTTACATATTGACGACGAATCAAAAGAATTTGCTGAAGAAAATAAAATTAATGAGTTATTAAATAAATATTGCCGGTTCTTGCCCATCGAAATTGCTTTTGGAAAGCAAAAAGACTGGAAAGATGGCAAAGAAATAGAAACCGATAAAGACAATATCATAAATGATACCAATCCTTTATGGACTCAAATGCCGGCTGATTTGAAGGATGAAGACTATAAAGCATTTTACCATAAACTTTACCCTTATAATGATGATCCGTTATTTCATATTCATCTTAATGTAGACTATCCCTTTAACCTGACCGGCATATTGTATTTCCCAAAGATTAAGAATAATATCGAGATCCAAAAAAATAAAATTCAGCTTTATGCTAATCAGGTGTTTGTTACCGATTCGGTAGAGGGTATTGTACCAGAGTTTTTAACCTTACTACATGGTGTTTTGGATTCCCCAGATATCCCACTGAATGTATCACGTAGTTACTTGCAGAGCGATTCAAATGTTAAAAAAATATCAAATCATATAACCAAAAAGGTAGCTGATAGGTTAGAAGAAATCTTTAAAAACGACCGGGAACAGTTTGAGAAAAAATGGGACGACCTGAAAATCTTTATCGAATATGGAATGCTTACCGAAGAGAAATTTTATGAAAAAGCACAGAAATATGCTTTATTAAAAAACACTGATGGTAAGTATTTTACTTTCGAAGAGTATGAAAAACTGATTAAAGATAACCAAACGGATAAAGATAAGAACCTGATATATCTTTACGCCACCGATAAAGATAAGCAATATACATTTATCGAAAACGCTAAAGACAAAGGATATGATGTGCTGATAATGGATGGACAATTAGATACCCATTTTATTAATCATATCGAACAAAAACTGAACAATGCCCGTTTTTTGCGTGTGGATTCTGATATTATCGATAAGCTGATAAATAAAGAAGAGATAGAAGAGTCCAAACTTTCGGCTGAAGAAAAAAAACAGCTTGCACAAATTTTTGAGAGCCAGTTGCCTAAAAATGCAACCTTTACGGTTACGTTCGAAAATCTGAAAGAAACAGATGACCCTATTGTAATTACTCAATCGGAATATATGCGCCGAATGAAAGATATGGCTGCTATGGGCGGTGGTGGAATGAATTTTTATGGCGACCTGCCCGATAGTTACAATGTGGTAGTTAACTCAAATCATCGGTTGGTTGAAAAAATTCGTGAACAGAAAGATAAAAAAGTGGGTGCTAAAATTGAAAAAATTTTAGAAGAGCTAAAACCCATCGAGGAAGAAAAGAAAAAATTGGAAAAAGCCAAAGAGGGGAAAAAAGATGAAGAAATTAACCAGGCCGAAAAAGATAAATTAAGCGATGTTGAAAAGAAAATTAATACGTTGCAGAAAAAGAAAAAAGAACTCCTGGTTAAGCATGGAAAAGAGAATAAGTATGTTAAGCAACTTATTGATTTAGCGCTACTTGCAAACAATATGCTAAAAGGTGAGGAGCTGACTAAATTTGTGAAACGAAGTGTAGAATTGATTAAATAAGTTGTTAATTAATCATTAATTATTGCCTGTCAGGTTTCTGGCAGGCTTTTTTGTTTAAATATTTTTGTATTTTAGATTAAAATTGTAAAGAAGGTATCTTGCAAAATTTTAGGAATGTAAAAATATATGACTGAAATTTTGCAATCAATAAAGATAAATGTACATGGATTCCATTAGATTAAGCCTGTTATTATGTTTGATGATGTCTTTTTCGATATCTTCGTTATGGGCCCAAAATCCTTCCCAAAGCCCTACATTTGGAATTAAAGGGGGCTTTTTGCTGTCAACCATTAGTGGAGATGAAGCCATTGACCAATATGCCAAAAAAATTGGCCCCCAAATTGGTTTTACGGCTGCTTACTACCCTCATGCAAACTGGTCGGCTCGTGCCGAGCTTAACTACGAATTAAAAGGGGGCAAATTCGATATGCACGATATGAAAATGAGCCTTCATTATGTTACTTTGCCATTATATGCTAAGTTCACATTTAATGAAGATCCTAAAATTTATTTTTATGCCGGAGGGTATGGGTCTTTTTTGATTTCGGCCAATACCAAAGGGGAATATGAAAAAATAATTGAAGAAGATTATCTCGTTCAATCCATAAACGAAGATATTACACCTAATTTAAATCGGTTTGATGCGGGGATTTTAGCTGGTGTTGGGGTACAGGGAAGATTTAACCGTCACCTGGATATTTTTATTGATTTAAGATACACCAAAGGCTTTTTTAATATAGATAATAATTCTGCCGAAGTGAGGTATAATTTTAACTATGAAGAGTTTTTTCCTTATGAACAGGAGTTAGATAATCCCACCAATAAAGCTTTTATGCTTACCACAGGGTTTATTTATTTTTTGATTCCCCGATAAAAAATAAAACAATTTTACTTTGTTATTTCGCCTATTGAATAAGTCAATGTGTAGCAGGAAGTCATTAAAACTGAAATAGCAAACGCCAATGCTAAATTTAAAACAATTTTCTTCATACTTGTTCTAATTTAATTTAATTTATCCCTACTCGTAAGGCTTTTCGGAAACCGCCCCGTTTTTTTGAGTGGGTTCTGGCCTCCACTTTTAAAATTCAATAATACTATTTTTTTGTCACTTTGGGTGGTCAGCCCGTTCAGACCGCCTTGGTTTTTTGTTTGTTTAACTTGCTCCAAACTATTTAGTATTCTATCAACAGTTTTCTTAAAATTATAACAAAAAAATGAAAGCACATAGTTTATAAGAAAATTAAAATGTTAATTATACCCT
>JASGMZ010000090.1 GCA_030156305.1 Bacteroidales bacterium
TAAATTTGTACTACTAATCATCACTGTTTTGAGAAGAAAATTTTTTACCAATTTAACCTTACTTCTGTTTCTTAACTTACTGATCAAGCCTTTTTGGATTTTTGGGATTGATCGTACAGTTCAAAATGTGGTTGGTGCCGAAGAATATGGATTGTATTTTTCGCTATTTAACTTTTCGCTGCTGCTCAATATGTTACTTGATTTAGGCATTACAAACTACAACAATCGAAACATTGCCCAAAACAACCATCTTTTGAGTAAATCTTTATCGAGTATTGTTAGTTTAAGGTTATTGCTGGCTTTATTGTATACTTCTGTTACCATTGTTGCAGCCTTATTTGTGGGTTATGAAGGCAGACAGTTTTATTTATTGATTTTCCTGATTTTTAATCAGTTTTTGGCTTCGTTTATTTTGTATTTAAGATCAAATTTAAGTGGGTTGCATTATTTTAAAACGGATAGTATTATTTCGGTACTCGATCGTTTTATTATGATTGTGATTTGCGGATTATTACTTTGGGGAGGAGTTACAGAAAAAAGCTTTCAAATCGAATGGTTTATTTATGCCCAAACAGCAGCTTATTTATTTACTTTGGTTGTATCATTTGGGATTGTTTACAGTAAAGCACAATTCTTAAAACTTAAGTTCGACCGCACCTATTTTATTGCTATTCTAAAAAAAAGCTATCCATTTGCATTACTTTCTTTATTGATGGCCTTTTATTACCGAATCGATTCAGTAATGTTAGAACGAATGCTTCCGGATGGAAAATTGCAAGCGGGCATTTATGCCCACGGATTTCGTATTCTTGATGCTGCTGCTATGTTTGCCTTTTTGTATGCAAGCCTACTTTTACCCATGTTTTCGCGAATGATTAAGCAAAAAAAATCAATCCATCAGCTTACTTTATTTTCATTTTTACTTTTAATCGTGCCGGTGGTAGGGATTACTTTCGCTTCTTATTTTTACCGAACCGAGATCATTGATTTGTTGTACCATCAGCATGTAGATACTTCGGCAACAATATTTGGAATATTGATTTTATGTTTTTTGGGAATTTCTACCAGCTATATTTTTGGTACTTTATTAACTGCCAATGGAAATTTACGCAAATTGAATTTTATGGCTGTAGGTGGAGTAATCGTTAATATTACCCTTAATTTTATATTCATACCAAAGTATTTTGCGCTGGGTTCTGCTATTGCCAGCTTAGTTACGCAAACTTTTGTTGCAATACTGCAGGTTCTGCTGGCAAAGAAAATTTTTAAATTTTCTATTAATTTAAAACAAATAGCAATTTTTGTTTTATTTATTGTTGGGGTATTTCTTTTTTCAATGTTTTCTGTTGACTTAGACTTTAATTGGATTTATAAATTTATTGCCATTCTTGTTTTTACCATGATCCTTGCTTTTTTATTGCGATTAATCCATTTAAAGGTTTTAGTTGATTTATTAAAAAATGGAGATGAGATATAAAAAAACTTTTCCAAAGTTTTAAACTTTGGGAAGTATAATTACAGGATAATTGGTAATCTTTTATTTAAACTTCTTAATAATCGTTTTAATATCGCCAACCTTTTCTTTAAGCGTTTCTTCGTTGTTGGCTTCGGCTAAAACACGTAAATAGGGTTCTGTGTTGGATGGACGAACATTAAACCACCAATCTTTGAAATCCAACCGATAGCCATCAAAATCAAGAATTTCCATGGGTTCTTCTTCGGCAACGAAATAATCTTTAAGCGCTTCCATGGCTTCTGCTTTTTGTTCAATTTTAAAATTTAATTCTCCTGAGCTTTCATATTTTTTGATTTTGCCCATAAGCTCAGCCATAGTTTTTCCTTCTTTCTTAAATCTAGATAAGATATTTAAAACAATTAATGCAGCCATAATTCCGGAGTCGGAATAAAAGAAATCCCGAAAATAGTAATGTCCTGCCAATTCACCGCCATAAATTCCTTGTATTTCTCTGAGTTTTAATGCAGCATAAGCCCTTCCTACACGCCAGGTATGCATTTCCCCACCTAACTCTTCAACATATTCTTTTACAGCTTTTGAAGTACGGATATCCTCAAGGACTTTTCCTTTTTCTTTTTCAAGAAAATAATGTCCCATTAATCCAATAATTAAATCAGGAGAAATAAATTTCCCTTTTTCATCAACAAATATTACACGATCGGCATCGCCGTCGAATATTATGCCAATATCACATTTTTCTTGTAAAACAGTTTTTTTAAGATCGGCAACATTTTCTTCAATTAAAGGGTTGGGTTCGTGGTTTGGGAAAGTTCCATCCAACTCATCATACAGGTATACAGGATCTTTGCCTAATACTTTTTTGATTAAGAATCCGGCCATTCCATTGGAGCAATCGATGGCAATTTTTAAATTCGAGTAATCCTGAACATACGTTTTCAGAAATTGTACATATTCATCTTTAACTTTATAATCGACTATTTTCCCTTTTTTATGAGCTATAGAAACCTCGCGTGTTTGAATCATCTCTTCGAGTTGTTTAAGTCCGGTATCGTAACCCACAGGCAAAGCATTAAATTTAGAAATTTTCATCCCGTTATATTCACTCGGATTGTGCGAAGCCGTTATCTGAACGGATGCGGCAAATTTATGTTTTGCTGTAATATAGTAAACCATGGGCGTTGTAGAAATACCAATATTATAAACATTAGCTCCGCTGTCAATAATTCCCTGCGCTAAATACTCAAAAATTTCATCGGATGAATTTCGTACATCTCTACCTACTAAAACATTATCTGCCTGTAAAAGTTCCGGAAGAAAGTATCCTATTTTGTAAACATCATTTTTATTAAAATCTTCGTTGTAAATTCCTCGAATATCGTATGCTTTAAATGCTTTCATATTTAATTGGTTTTTATAGCGTTTAAAATCTGGGAAAAAAGAAGTCAGTTTTTAAAGCTGACTTCTGTAAAATGCAGGTACAAAAATGCGATTTTTTTTTATTTGGTTAAAGCTTTTACGGGTTCAATTCCTAAAGTTGTTCCTTCCTGAATAGCTTTTAGTACAGCACCACCCCCTGTAAAGATGTAATATTTAGGGCTATCAAGTGCAACAATGTATAATCCGGGGAGTAATCTTTTTAATTCCTGCATAGTATCTCCACCGCCATAAAGCTTAACGGCTTCATAGTTTTTATCGATAAGTTCGTCTAAGGCAATGGTTCCTTCATTAAAATGGGGTGTAAATCCCATTACCGCATTCACGAAAATGGTTCTTGCGGATGAGAATATTTTTGTAATTTTCTCTTCCTTGAACGACTCTTTGGCAATATCAAGTATGTAATTTAATTTTGTACCGGGTTTTAATTCATGAATATTGTGCACGCGGTATTTCCCTTTTTGTCGGCCTTCTAATGTATCTGATTCAATAATAAAAGGTAACTCAACTAACTTGCCCGGATATTGTTTACTAAACTCAACAAATTTCTTGGCATGCTTCATATCATCTTCAGATATCCCTTTGATATCCAACCCATATTTTGCCGATAAATAAGCATTGTAAATAACACCACCTAAAACCAGATAATCTGCTTTTTTTATAAGGGCATATAATGAATCGATTTTAGTGTCGAATTTTGAACCTGCTACCACAGCTATAAATGGTAATTGGGGGTTGTAAATTCTTTCAAGATTTTCAATTTCTTTTTGCATTAAAAATCCTGCGTATGATGGTAAATATTTATTAACACCAACCGTAGATGCATGGGGCTGCCATGATCCAAAGGCATCGTTTACAAAAATATCTGCCAGTCCGGCTAACTGGTTAGCAAAACGATCCTTATCAGAACCCTCAGCCTCTTCTCCCTGAAACCATCGAGTATTGGGTAAATAGATCCCATCAATTTTTCCCTCTTGCAACTCACGGATTAAATGATTAATGGAGGTTTCAATGCCAAGGTATCCTCTATTTTCATGAGGGTAAAAGTCTGGCACTTTCATGTTTACGTGTAGTTTATTCCTCAAATATTCAACAATAGGTTCCACCGATGTATCTTTGCTAATTTTGATCTCCCCTGTTTTTTTATCTCGTGGACGGCCCACATGTGTCATTAAAATTATTTTACCCCCTTTTGCATTGATATGATATAGAGTGCCTATTGTAGCATCAATTCGGTAAGGATCATGAATTTCCCCTTTTTTCACCACATTATGATCAACTCTTACCAAAACCACTTTCCCATTTAAATCTGCATCCTGTATGGATGGAATATTATATTTTTCTAACATAGTTACCTCCTGTTTTTTTAGATTAATTAATAATAAGAAAATACAATATAAATTAAAATTGTGTTTTTTACAATAATAATTAAATATCTTCAGTAATAGCTTTTAGTGCAGGCAATTGTTTCCCTTCAATATATTCGAGCAATGCACCACCAGCCGTAGAAATATAACTTATTTTATAGGCCAAACTAAATTTATTTACTGCGGAAATTGAATCCCCTCCACCGATTAATGAAAATGCGCCTTTATCGGTTGCCCTGGCAACAGCCATAGCAACCTTTAGTGTTCCCATCGAAAAGTTTGACATTTCAAAAACACCGATTGGGCCATTCCATAAAATCGTAGATGAGCTTTCAATAACCTCGGTAAATTGGTTGGCCGATTTTATTCCAATATCTAAACCCATCCATCCATCTTTTATTTGATCAATTTCGCAATGTTCAATATTGGCATCGTTTTTAAAATTATCAGCAATGATACAATCGGAGGGAAGATAGAGATTTACTCCGTTATTTTTGGCTTTAGCCATAATTTCCCTCGCTGTTTTTAGATGGTCATTCTCTACCAGCGAGTCTCCAATTTTTCCACCCATAGCTTTAATAAATGTGTAAACAATTCCTCCACCAATTATTAAGTTATCAACTTTTTCGAGCAAGGCTAATATAATATGAATTTTAGTAGAAACTTTTGATCCTCCGATAATGGCTGTAAAAGGGCTTTTAGCTTGTTTTACGACTTTGTCGATATTATTGATTTCATTTTCTACCAGGTAGCCAAACATTTTATCTTTTGGGAAGAATTTGGCAATAGTATAAGTTGACGCATGTGCACGATGTGCTGTGCCAAAAGCATTAAAAACATATACATCTCCCAGCTCAGCCAGTTGGCGAGCAAAATTTTCATTCGCTTCAGTTTCTTCTTTATGGAATCGGAGATTCTCAAGGAGCAAACACTCTCCGGGTTTTAATTCTTTGGCTGCTTTTTTTGCTTCATCACCAATGCAATCGGGGGCAAATTTTATCTCTCTATCGAGCGATTTGGATAAAAAAGGTAAAATATGTTTTAACGATAAGTTTTTATCGAATTTTCCTTTGGGCCTTCCCAGATGTGTCAAAAAGATTACTGAACCTCCATCAGCTAGAATTTTCCGAACAGTAGGTAAAGCAGTGATAATTCTTGTAGGATCAGTTATTTCTTTATTTTCGTTAAGTGGGACATTAAAATCAACACGCATTAAGACTTTTTTCCCTTCAAAATTATATCGGTCGATGGTTAGATTTTGTTTTATAGCCTTAATGGCGGGTAATTCTTTCCCTTCTAAATATTCAAGCAGTGCACCCCCTGCTGTTGAAATATAACTTATTTTATGAGCTAAACTATATTTGTTTACAGCCGCTATAGAATCCCCGCCGCCGATTAACGAATAGGCTCCTTTGTCTGTAGCGCGGGCAACAGACATAGCTGTTTTTAAGGTGCCCATAGAAAAGCTTGGCATTTCGAAAACACCCAAGGGGCCGTTCCAAAGGATTTTTTTCGAATTTTCAATTATTTCTGCAAATTTATTGGCCGATTTAATTCCAATATCCAATCCCATCCATCCATCAGGGATATCCATGATATCACAATGTTTAACATTGGCATCGTTTCTAAAATCATCGGCTACAATACAATCTGTGGGCAAATAAAGTTTTACTTTGTTTTTTTCTGCTTTATTAATGATGTGCCGGGCAAAATCTAAAAAGTCATCTTCAATTAAGGAATCACCAATGTTACCACCCATAGCTTTGGCAAAAGTAAATCCGATGCCCCCTGCAATAATCAGATTATCTACTTTTTCAATTAACGCTTCGATAATATGAATTTTTGTTGAAACTTTTGACCCTCCTAAAATGGCTGTAAAAGGATGAATGGGTTGATATAAAATTTTATCGATATTCTGAATTTCATTTTCTACCAGATAGCCAAACATACTATCTTTTGGGAAAAATTTTGCGATGGTAAAAGTTGAGGCATGAGCTCTATGAGCCGTTCCAAATGCATTATTTACATAAGCATCACCCATTTGGGCAATTTTTTGGGCAAATGCTTCATCAGCATTGGTTTCTTCTTTATGAAAACGCAAATTTTCAAGTAATAAAATTTCTCCGGGTTTAAGATTTTTGGCCATATTTTCAGCTTCCTCCCCAATACAATCTGATGCAAATTTCACCTCACGGTCAAGTACTTTTTTAAGGTGTGGGAGTATTAATTTTAACGACATTTTTTCGTTATATTCTCCTTTAGGCCTTCCGAGATGGGTTAATAAAATAATTGAACCTCCTTCGGCTAATATTTTCCGGATAGTAGGGATAGCTGTAATAATTCGGGTATCATCTGTAATTTCCTGTTTCTCATTCAATGGAACATTGAAGTCTACCCGCATAAGTACTTTTTTCCCGTAGAAATTATAAGTATCGATTGAATACATGATTAATGCTGTTAAGGATTAAGAAGGGTTAAAGATATAAAATCTGAAATAATTTTTTACATATTAATTTCAAGATATTCTTTTTATTTAATAGATATAAATTGTTTATTGTTATTTTTGTTTATCATAAATTAAGGATTTTATCTATTAACGAATAGTTTATATGCAGTTTAAAGAAGTTGTTGGCCACCCCAAAATTAAGGAACAATTAATTTATACCGTTGAAGAGAATCGGATTAGTCATGCTCAATTATTTTTAGGCCCCGAAGGTTCGGGAAATTTGGCCTTAGCTATTGCTTATGCACAATACATTGCATGTACTAATAAACAGGGAAACGATTCATGCGGAGTTTGTCCATCGTGCCAAAAATTTAAAAAACTAATCCATCCTGATTTGCATTTTGTTTTTCCAGTAAACACTTCTAAAACAATAAAGAAAAATCCTGTTAGTGATGATTATATTACTCAATGGCGTACGGCTCTTATTGAAAATCCATATATTAATCAAGATAAATGGTATGAAATTATTGAGATAGAAAATAAACAGGGAGTTATCAGTAAAAATGAGAGTTATGAAATCCTTAGAAAGTTAAATTTAAAAACATTCGAATCTGAATATAAGTTTATGATTATTTGGTTGCCTGAAAAAATGAATACTTATGCGGCCAATAAATTATTAAAATTTATAGAAGAGCCACCGGAGAAAACATTATTTTTTTTAGTATCGGAGAATTCGGAACAAATTATTCCAACCATTTTATCGCGGACACAATTAATTAAAATCCCAAAAATAGATAATGACAGTTTATACAGTGCTCTTTGCGACCGATTGGGAGTAAAGCCAGACAAGGCTTTAGATATTACTCATTTGGCAAATGGAAATTATTTTGAAGCATTGAACTTAGCCCATGCCGGCGATGAGGATTATGAAAACCTTGAGCGCTTTAAAAGTCTTATGCGTTTGGCATATTCACAAAAGATTGTTGAAATTATTGATTGGGTGGATGAGATTGCACGTATAGGAAGAGAAAAACAAAAAGGATTTTTAACCTACTCCTTACGATTATTACGCGAAAATTTTATGTTAAACCTCAAGCGTAAAGAGATTGTTTATCTTACACAAAAAGAATATATTTTCTCAGAAAATTTTTCTCAATTTATTCATCAGGGAAATGTGCGTAAATTATACGAAGTGTTTAACAGGGCTTATGCAGATATTGGTATGAATGCCTATAATAAAATTGTTTTTTTAGATGTAGCCTTAAAGATTGTTAAGTTGATAAGAAAGTAAAATTAATTACTTTTGTAACTTGAATGGTTCTTTTATACATTGGAATTTATCGATTTTGTGCCAAGAATAAAAGAAGAGAGAAAAGGAGAGATTACTATGACTTATAAAGATAAAGATGATACTACCCCAATTACTAATATATCTCAATGTGGATGTATTCATGCTGAAAATTGCAGCAAACTGGAAACTTTTGACTGGTTACATTCTATTCCGGATGTAAAACGGAAAATAGATATCGTTGAGGTACGATTTAAAAATACGCGTAAAGAATTTTTTGTTAATACCAATGGGTTGCGATTAAATAAAGGCGATATTGTTGCCGTTGAAGCATCACCTGGACATGATATTGGTATTGTTTCTTTAACCGGTGAATTGGTTTACCTGCAAATGAAAAAACAGGGAATTACACCGGAAGGGCAGGAGTTTAAGAAAATATACCGAAAAGCAAAAGCAGCCGATTTAGAGAAATGGTACGAGGCCGTTATGTTGGAGCATACTACGATGCTTAAAGCCAGAAAAATTGCAGCCGACCTAAACCTTGACATGAAAATTGGAGACGTAGAGTACCAGGGAGATCGGACCAAAGCAATTTTTTATTACATTGCTGACGAACGGGTTGATTTTCGGGAGTTAATAAAAGTACTGGCGGATACTTTTAAAATAAGAATTGAAATGCGTCAGATAGGAGCCCGGCAAGAAGCTGGAAGAATAGGAGGAATTGGCCCCTGTGGACGAGAGCTGTGCTGTTCAACCTGGATTACTAATTTTGTCTCGGTAACTACTAATGCCGCTCGATATCAGGAACTGTCTTTAAATCCGCAAAAATTAGCCGGCCAGTGTGGAAAGTTAAAGTGTTGTTTAAATTACGAACTGGATGGTTATATTGATGCCCAAAAAGATTTTCCTTCAACGAATATTGTGCTGGAAACCGAAACCGGATCAGCTTATCATAATAAAACGGATATCTTTAGAAGAATAATGTGGTATTCGTTCGATCGGGAAAATATTGTGAATATTACACCCGTACCTATTGATCGTGTTAAAGAAATTATTGAATTAAATAAAAAAGGACAAAAAGTAGATACCCTTATTGATTTAACCGTAATAGATGACGGGGGGCTGGACTATAAAAACGTTGTTGGTCAGGAGAGTCTTACACGATTTGATGAGAAAAAAAGGAAACGACGAAAAAGAAAAAGTAATAAAGCTGCTAATAATCGAAAAAAACGACCCGGAAATGATAAAAAACAAAAGAAATAGTCTCATTTTGCTATTTATTGTTTGCTTATTTTCTTCATGTGATCCACATTGTGTATATGAGAAAAATAAAGAAATATCTGATGCTAAATGGAAATTAACAGATACTATTGTTTTTGAGGTTTCAATCGAAGATACAATAAATCCTCATAATATTTATTTTAATGTTAGGAATTCCTCGAAATATAAAATGCAGAACCTATATGTGTTTATTCATACCCAGGCTCCTAATGGAATTTCTCTTACGGATACTTTTGAATGTTATTTAGCCGACGATAAAGGAAAATGGACTGGAAGTGGATGGGGCGATTTGTATGATAACCAGTTTATTTATAAAAAAAATATTCGATTTCCTGTTTCGGGCATTTATACTTTTAAATATATTCATGGAATGCGTACCCAAACCTTAGAACTTATCTCAGATGTTGGTATTAGAATTGAAAAAGTTAATATCCATTAGGTAAAAAAAAAGTTAATATCATTGTGGGTAAAAGAAAGTTACAAAGGTTTGCCGAAATGGAAACATTCGAGCATGTTGTGCAGCCTTCTTATGATGAAGTATTTCGTAATGATTATCATTTGAAAGGAAAATGGGATCAAATTTTTTTTAAAAACAATCAACCAATTATTTTAGAGTTAGGGTGCGGAAAAGGAGAGTATACCGTAGGCTTGGCCCAGAAATTCCCAACGATTAATTTTATAGGGGTTGATATAAAAGGGGCACGAATGTGGTGTGGAGCAAAAAAAGCTATCGAGGAGAACCTTCATAATGTGGGATTTATAAGGACTCGTATTGATTTTATTTCTTCTTTCTTTGCTCCCCACGAAATTCAGGAAATATGGATTACATTTCCCGATCCACAACCTAAGAAATACTATAAACGTCTTACTTCAACAAGATTTTTAGGTTATTATAAAAACTTTCTAAAACCTGATGGGTTGATTCATCTTAAAACAGACAACAGAGCCCTTTATTTGTATACTAAAAATGTTATTCAGGTTAATCATCTTGAGCTTATTGAGGACACTGATAATTTATATAATTCAAGTATGGAACATCCTGTTTTATCCATCAAAACATTTTACGAGAAACAATTTCTTGCAGAAGGAAAACCGATACATTATCTTAAATTTAAATTCAATAATACAGAAAATCTTGAGGAACCCGAAGGCTAAAAATGAAAATTTTTTCGAAAAGGTGTATGCTGTAGTTCGAAAAATTCCTTTTGGAAGAGTTACCAGCTACGGCGCAATTGCCTCTTATCTTGGGTCTGCACAATCGGCCAGGGTCGTAGGTTGGGCAATGAATAGTGCTCTTTCTGATAAAAAATATGT
>JASGMZ010000091.1 GCA_030156305.1 Bacteroidales bacterium
GCATTTGGATAATCTTTTAACTTAAAATAAGCATATCCCAAGTTGTAATGTGCCAGTTCATATTCATCAAGGGCAAAAGCTCCAGTGGTTAATAAAAAAGTATTATACCCTTCAATAGCATTTTCGTAGTCGCCAAGCTGATAATAAGCTTCTGCTTTCCAATAATTAGCCTGTGCGTAAATGGCTTTATTATATCCGGGATATTGTAAAGATTTATTAAATGTTTCGATGGCTTGCTCATAATGTAAATTATTATACAGTTCTAATCCACGATAAAAAGCTACTTTTTGGTAGGCTTCCTTCATAGCATGGTCCATTTCCGATATTTTTTCAAGCGAAAGAAGTGCTTCTTTATAGTTGCTGGTATACATATAGGCCATGACCAAAAAGTTATAGGCATCATCTATCCGGTTGGAATTAGGATAAATTTCTATAAAATCATGAAATGCATCTATTGCTTCGTTAAATGGTGAATGAAACAGCTCATAAGTTAACAATGCATAGTTAAAAAGTGCTTCTTCTTTTATTTCCGGATCATAATCGAGTTTGGAAGCAAACTCAAAAGCAAAACGGGCTTTTTTCTTTTGTCCCAGTTCAATATAACAATCGGCTAAATGAAAATAAGCATTTTGAGCAAGCTGATCGTTTTCGAGGGTAACCTTTTCGAATGCAACAGCAGCACTATCGTATTGTTCTGCGCGGTAATAACAATACCCAAGCTGGTAATAATCCTGGCGAGAAATATTTTTTGCTTCCCTCGCATGTTTTTGCAAATATTCCAACGCATTATCAAATTCATGTTTTTTGTAGTACGAATCGCCAATTACTTTAGCAATTTCTGGTGCACGTTTAGCACTAGCTGATTCAAGAAGCCCCGGCGCATAATCAATAACCTCATCATATTTACCTTGTAAATAATAAATTTGCGTAATATAATAGGGTACTACCGGCGCAAAAGTCTCGTTATTACTCAATCGTTGGAATCCCTGTAAGGCTGTTTCGTAATTTTTTTCCTCGTAAGCTATATGCGAATAATAATAAAGAGCCGGTGCAGTATATTTTGTATTTACATCTTTAATTTCATAAAAAGCAGAACCCGCATCATCATAATTTCCCAACATAAAATGACTATATCCCAGTTTAAAATAATATTCCGAAAGCTCATCTTTTTCTAATTGTCTCTTATCTATCTTATTAAACCAGTCAACTGCTTGTTGATATTTTTTTTGGCGGTACTGAAATTCACCCATATAGAAACGTGCCATATTTATCTTTGAGTTTTCGGGATGTTCGGCAATAAACGTAGAGATTAAATACTCGGCATCCTGGTTAAATAATTCCATCGCACATAAAGCTTCGTAGTATTGAGCATTAGCTTTAAATTCGGGTTGAGCATCGCCATAAGATTCAATTGCATTACGAAAATGTTTTTGTGCAACCCCGTATTTTTCTTTTTCAAAAAGATCCAGCCCGGTTTTATATGCTTTATCAGGATTTGAAAACACCATAGTTTCCTGTGCATATAACGATATTTGTGAAAACAAAATAAGGTTTATTGCAATTATTAGAATATGCTTAGCATGTATCATAATCTATAGTCTTGAAATTCGCACTAATTTAAAAAGAATAAACGGAACAGCGTTTGAAATCCTGTGATTTTAATTAACATAAAACTGTTAATTTCTTAAAATATTATCCTTTCTCATCACAATATTATTTACTTATTAACAATTCCTGTTTCGGTTTTAAATTTTTATCTACATTTGTGATTAAGCAAATAGTATACCATGTATTTTTTAAAAACAGAAGGAACAGATAAAATCCCTGATTATATTCAAATTAGAGATGATCATTTTGTTTTAATTGCGCATTTTAAAACAGCAAATCCCGAAAACCAAATTAAAAAATTTGGATTACAAGCGTTCAAAGAACGTATTGAAGAATTAATAAAAGAAGCACCATTTGGAATGCTTTATAAATTATAAAGAATATGGCCTTAGATACAATTATTGAATTTGAAAATGCACAAATCTTTCAGAAAGATAATTTGATATTAAAAGATGTTAATCTTTCGATTACCAAAGGGGAATTTGTTTATTTTATTGGGAAAGTGGGTAGTGGAAAAACCAGTTTAATAAAAACCATAAATGCAGAAATACCGCTTAAAGAAGGAGGAGGAAAAGTAGCAGGTTTTGATCTAACCAGGATAAAGACAAAACAGGTTCCTTATTTACGAAGGAATCTGGGCATTGTTTTCCAGGATTTTAAATTATTAACCGATCGTTCTGTTTTCGACAATTTACAATTTGTACTAAAAGCTACAGGCTGGAAAAATAAAAATGAAATTAACGATCGCATTGCGGAAGTGCTGGACCGCGTAGAGTTAAGTTACAAAGGATATAAAATGCCTCACCAGCTTTCGGGCGGCGAGCAACAACGAGTGGTCATAGCACGTGCACTGCTAAATGATCCTGAAATTATTTTGGCCGACGAACCTACCGGAAACCTGGATCCCGAAACCTCGGAGAATCTGATGAAAATCCTCTTTGACATCAGCAACAACGGACGTGCTGTTGTTATGGCAACCCACGATTATAATATGGTAAAAAAATTTACGGCTCGAACCATGAAATTTGAAGACGGAAAAGTCACCCAACAGGATCAAACCAAAGAGATTGATTTTGAAAAATTGAAGGAATCATAAACCTCCTATTTCCTTTTTGAAAATACTTTTTACTTCTTTTAAATCAGTTTTTGTTAATAGAAACTTTTTTAATGATATTTTTCCGATACTACAAAAACTAATTAATTTAACCATTGTGGTAGAAAAATAAGATAGCGAAGCAGCAATGCCAGCTCCAATCACTCCATATTTGGGTATCAAAAAAACAGATAAAAGAATAATAACAATTACACCCACTATACTACTGATACTATTAATATAATGTTTGCCTGTCCCCGAAAAATAAGCACTAATAATAAACGAAATACTAAAGAATAAAATACCCGGTGATAGAGATTGAATAATCGCTTGCATATTAATAAACTCATCCCCAAAAATAAACTGATATACTTCTGAAGGAATAAAAACAAAAACAAGAATTGCACATAAAGCTAAAATACCTGCCAGCTTAATAAATTTAATCGTTAAATCGATGGTGTAATCTTTATTCCGTGAATTTACTATTCTTGAATGTTGGACATACGCAATACTTCTGCTCAGTATCCAAACGGATTCAACCAAAGAAACCGCGTTTGAATAAATACCTACCTCAGCAACACTAACAAAATGATTCAAAAAATAATAAGCTAACCGAAAACTTAAAACCTGAGCTAAAATATCTAACTGGTTAAACGAACCAAATTTAAGATGTTTCTTAATACCAATTAAATACTTATAAAAAGGAAAAGAATATTTTGTTTTATAATCAGAAAAAGTAAAAATGTAACTTAAAATTGCGGAAATAGAATATCCATAATACAATGCTGTAATATATGAATCAATAGATAGTTTCTTTTGGAAGATAATTAAATAAACAATTACTATTAAAGTAGTTATAATTTGTGTTATGGTAACATAATTAACCTGATGAATTTTTTTATTTGCATGAAGTATTGCGTTATTAATGCCGGTAAATGAAAGAATTAATGATAATATAACTACATGAAAATGATAATCTAAAGGGATTACTTCGGAAAAAGTTAAAAACACGCTTAGCCCAATAGCCATTAACACAGACCAAAAATAAGCCGGTACAACTAATAGTGAAAAATGAAACCTCGGTAAAAGATAGGTTAATCCACCGGGGCCTATGATGCCTGCAAATATGATGATAAATGCAATGGTAGTAATGATTAATCCCTGAACTCCTTTCCCTTCTGCACCTAAATAATTAGATATAATAATCGCAATTACCAGGTTAAAAACTCCGGATAATATTCGTGTGAAAAATGTATTTACTATCTGTTTAAACATTTAATACTTCCTGATATATTTTTAGATACTTGTATCCCACCTTCTCGAAACTAAAATTTTCGTACGCATAATTGGCAAGCAATTGTTTATCATAATCCTGATAATGGCCAAGCATAAAATTTAGTTTTTCTACCAATTGTTCTTCATTTCCTTTTTCTATTAATATCCCTTTTTCTTTATCCAAATGCTCTTTAATTCCTCCTACATCAGTCGACAGAACAGGTAAACCGGCAGCAAAAGCTTCGACAATTACGCATGGAAGATTTTCGTAGTTACTAAACAAAACTAAAAAAGCTGATTTTGCCATATATTGAGCAACCTCAGCATATTCTTTCTTTCCGCAGAAATTAACATAATTTCCGGTTAATCCCAACGAATCAGATAATTTAATTAAAGCCTCATTTTCTTCTGAGTTAATAATATTTAATACAAAATCCTGCCTTATCAAACGAAGCTTTGAAATGCTTCGTAATAAACCCGAAATATTTTTATGTTCATCTCTTATGTTTGAAACATGTAAAATTGATTTTTTATACTCATCCGGTTTTGATTGATGTTGAAAAATATCTGTTTCAACAACATTAGGAATAACTGCGTATTTTGCATGGACTCCTGACGCCATCATTGCCTTCTTTAAATTTGCCGTTACCGGGATAACTTTTCTTGCCTTTTTCCCAATATAGTTATAAAAGCGTCGTTTAAAAAAATTAATTCGTTGATAAGTACCGTTTAAAAATCCAGTCCAATGTTCGGTAAAAATATAAGGAATTTTATAAAGAACAGAAAGCATAAACACAATACTTCCAATAGGATATAATACATTTGCATGGATTAAGTCGGGTTTACCAAATTTTTTTTGTATATATTGCATTCCCCTTATATAATAATAAATATACTTTAACTTACTCAACCTCTTACTATTAAAATAGAATATCACTTCAACTAAATTTTCTGCATTATTATTTTCAACAATCTCATATTTTCTTTTAAGACTTTGGTCTTTAATAACATGTAAGCATAAAACTTTAGTATATAAACTAACAGCTTTTGCATGCCGTTTTACAAAATCACCTCTAAAAGGAAATAATCGGGTAGGATACCAGGATGAAAGAAAAAGTATTGTATATTTATCTGATTGCATAAAATTAAAATATACTCAAAACTATCGAAAAATAAATAATGAACAAAGCATGAAAGTAAATTTACTTATTATTGGAGCAGGTAGGAGCGGCACTACCAGCTTATGCGAACATCTTAAACATCATCCGGAAATTTGCTTTTCAACGATGAAAGAAATACCATTTTTTTCTATTGACGAGATATATCAACGTGGATACAATTATTATCACTCTTTTTTTAAACATCCCGAAAAACCTGTTATCGCATCGTCCGATACTTACCTCTTAATAGACCGGAAAGCGCCTGAAAGAATTAAACAATATAATCCGGAAATGAAAATTATCATTATCATGCGAGAACCTGTGGAGAGGGCCTATTCATCATACATTTATGCTATCAATAACGGGCATCAAAAAAAAGAAATAAGTTTCAAAGAATCACTGCTGCATGAAAATGAAAATATTAACCAGAAGGATATCGTTACACAAAATAACCTCGCCCATTTTTATTCGGGATTGTATTACCACCATATTAAATACTGGATGAAATTTTTTCCTGAAAAAAACTTCCTGCTGTTAAAAACAACCGATTTAAAAAACAAACCCACAGAAACGTTGAGCAAAATAAGTTCTTTCCTTGGTATATCTGATTTTAAAAATATTGAGGAAATACATATTAATAAAGCTTCAGGTGTAAAGTCAATGTTTCTGCATCGTTTTTTTATTGACCGCAATAATTCAATTAGAAAATTCTTCGGATTTATCACTCCCGTTTTTATTAAAAAGATAGTTTTTAATTCAGGTATTATTGAAAAAATCAATCAATTAAATGCAAAAAAAACGAATTACACCAAACTTTCAGAGGAAGACAAAGAAATGGTAACACCCTATTTTGCTGAAGATTTGGAAAACCTTAAAAAAGAGTTTCATATCACCTTTTGATATAATTTTTTCGGATGAGTTTTTTTAACAGGTAACGGACATATTCCTGATATAAAATTGTTTTTGCAGAGCAACCTGTTTTTTCAAAAGGTACTCGTTGTATATGGCTGCTTAAAAATTCATCTTTAAGCCCGGCACAACCAAAAGTCAAGTTTAGTTTCATTTCCTGATCCGCATAAATGCTTTCCAAAAACTGTTTGGAAACGTTAAAATCCGTAAAGGGAAAAGCGAAAAAATTAAAATCCGGATTCAAGTTTTCTTGTACCCAGGTTATACTTTCTTTTACCTGACGATATTGCTCTTCGAAAGATATATTGAAAAATTCGGGATGGCCTACACCATGCGCTCCAATATAAAAACCATCTTTCATTAATAAACTTAACTCACCGGTTGATAAATATGGAGTGTTCTTTTGCAAGAAATCATTAAAATCAATATTTAACAAACAAGCTATTTCATCCAGTACATCCTTATGCAAATAATTAACTTGTAAAACAGCATCTTTAACCGGTTTAAAGAGAGGTGAATTGATGTTTAAAATCTCTGCCACTCTTGCTAATTCGCGGGTATCTTCATTTTTCAATCTTTCAACAATTAAGCTGGCTTTATAGCGGTAAAATAAATCTTTATTATTTACAAAAGCTGAGTTAATAAAAAATATGGCCGGAATTCCTTTTTCTTTTAATATCGGAGCGATAAAATCTTTCACCTCTCTTAAACCGTCATCAAAAGTAAAAAGAACTCTGTTTTCAGTAAAGGGTTGATTATTTTTTATTGAATACACCAGGTCTTTAACACTTATGGGTTCAAAAAATTTCAAGATAAACGCTAAATCGTTTTTGAACTGGCGGATAGAACGTAATGGATACAAATTTTTAAGGTGTTCCGGAGGGTCATCACTTATAGCATGATATAAAGGGATAAGCAACTTTTTATTTGATATTTTAATAAGTTTTTGAAACATTAGAACCATTTATTTAGAGGCCAGGGTAAATTATTTTGTTTGTATACACTGTAAAAAACAGGCTCTGCACCAAACCCTGCAAAGAAACGGGCAAGGCCTTCTACATTTCCTCCCTCAAAGTCGAGGATGTAATCTTTGCCTGCATATTTTTTTATGATGGTATCGATGATTAAAAACATGGCCGATTTGTTCTTCCCTTGATTATTAGATGACGAAACCAACATCGTAATCCGCTTTTTAAAGATAACAAAAAAAGCGGCAGCGATTAAATTCCCTTTATCATTTAAAACGCCAATACTTTCGTATTCGGCTTTATTTTGAATGGTATTAACCAACGAATGTAAAATTTTATAATGCCATTCTTTTAAATTATTAACGGGGTTTGCTTTTTTGAAGGTAAACACACTCTTTGCATCTATATCAGAGACAATGTTCAATGAATAATTAGATGCTTTTTTCAAATTCCGTTTTGTATTTTTATGATACAAATCATAAAAATTTTTATAACTACCCCTTAAAGTTAATACATAATTTTTCCTTAATGGATAGGTTTCAGTATGTTTATTTTCTACATTAAGCTGAATATGGATATATCGAAAGAGTGTTTGTATTTTGTTTAAAAAACACTGCGTTTTATTTTCAAAATCATAGGAGCAAAAAACTCCTAACTGCTGACAAAATGGGGGTTGAATAAGGTATTTCAATCCTAATTTTTGTTTAACAGGCAATGGCATTACCGCCTCATAATCACCCAACACCAGCGCATTCCACCCTGGTGATACCACATCGAGATACCACGAAAGGGCATATACCAATCCATTGTGGAAATTTTCTATCGCTAAATCCCATTGTTGTTTGTTTATTTGATGATGTTTAAGATATTGTATTTTCAAATCCATTTTTTAAACTATTATATTAGTAATCAATATGTATGTTAGAAATTCAATTAATATAAACAATTTTTTACAGATGAAATTTATATTTTTGATACATATTTATTTTTATTGTATAAATAACAAATATGTTCAAAATAAACAAAATTAATCCTAATAAGGTTATATTATTCCTGATATTAATACTTGCTGGGATTTTAAGGTTCTACAAGTTAAATGAGGTTCCTTTTACATATGATGAGTATAGTGCTCTTTTTAGAACTCAATATAATAGTTTAAAAGACTTGATAAATTTTGGTGTTGCTGGTGACGGGCATCCTGCCGGCATTCAGTTTTTACTCTATTATTTAGTTAAGCTATTCGGATTTAATGAGTTTTGGATTAAGTTTTTATTTGTATTATTTGGTATTTTTTCTGTATTATACACTTATAAGATTGGAAAAATATGGTTTAATGAAAGCGTAGGGATATTATCTGCAACGTTCATAGCATGCCTTCAATTTAATGTAATGTACAGTCAAATCGCCAGGCCTTATATTTCAGGACTTTTCTTTAGTTTATTCATGATTTATAACTGGAGTCAATACCTTTTTTATAGCAATAAAAAAATTGATAAATACTTAGCTGGTTTTATTTTAGGTGCAATTCTATGCGCTTACAATCATTATTTTAGTTTACTGTTAGTTATTATTACAGGATTTACAGGATTATTTTTTATAAAAAAAGAAAAAATAATCCACTACCTGTCATCGGGGCTGATAATTTTTTTATTTTTCATTCCACATCTTAATTTATTGTTTTTAGCTATGAAGATAAAAGGGCTTTCATGGTTAGATAAACCTGATATTTTCTTCTTCTCAGATTATATTCGATATATTTTCAATTCATCAATAATTATTGGAATACTAATAATTACAATTCTTATATGGAGCTTATTAAAAAGAGATAAAGACTCTGAGAAAAACAAATTCAGAGTTATTTCAATAATCCTTTTTATTCTTCCTTTAATTATTGGTTATTCTTATTCTATACTGATAAAACCAGTAATTCAGTTTTCTGTTCTGATTTTTTCTTTCCCATTTCTTATCATTCTTTTAGTTTCCTGGATTAAAGAATTACCTTCTCATAAAAATCTAATGTTCACTATTTTAATTGCAACGATCACCTGTTTTTCTCTAATCTTTGAAAAAAAACATTATAAAATCTTCTATCAATCAGGATTCGTAGAAATATTAAAAGACGACACCAAATGGTTAAAAAAGTATAATCCTGAAAATGTTACATCAATACTATCATCAAATAATAACATTATAAAACACCTGCTAAAAAAGGATACTGCTCTATTTAATAATACAATAAAGATTTCATTAATTGATAAACTGAATAAACAAAAAGATAACTTATTTATATTTGGCTTTCACAATACGGATTCAATAGCATGTTTTAACGAAAATACTTCTATAGAAGAATATAAAAACTTCTTAGATTCTCAAACAACAGATTATTTATATTTCGGTTGGGCTCATCATCTTGATCCTAAAATATTAAATATCATTCCCAACTATTATCCCTATAAAATTTATACTAAATATTTATATAATTCTGAAACATACCTTTTCTCTAAAACTAAACCAGAAACCAAAAAAACTAGTAGAACTCTATTTGAAACATACAATAATTTTGAAAAAGAATCTCCATTATGGTCAACATGTAAAAATATATCGGATAGTGTGTC
The DNA here is from genome assembly GCA_030156305.1 of Bacteroidales bacterium. Classification (GTDB taxonomy): domain Bacteria; phylum Bacteroidota; class Bacteroidia; order Bacteroidales; family UBA12077; genus UBA12077. Next base: position 9,629 of record JASGMZ010000091.1, read on the forward strand.
TTATAAAGGTGATTATGTATGTTTTATTTCAGAAAACTCAGAGTTTAGCCCAACGTTTCAATCAAAATTTAATTCAGTTTTTAATAATAATTCAGAATACTTGTATGCGTCTGTAAAATTCTACAGCCCTAAGAATACATGCAATGCTTTTCTTGTATTTAGTATAGAATCAAAAAACAGAAACATAAAATGGTATAAGGTAAACCTGAATGACTTTATTGACAATAAACAAAAATGGCAGGCTGCTAATTTAAAAGTTCAGCTAAATAAAATACATCTCCCATTTAATAAAACAGTAAAAGTTTATATATGGAACTTAAATCATGAAAAATTTTTCATTGATGATTTTTCCATAAAAATTTACCCGGGAAACAAAAACAGATATTCATATTAACCGAAACCTGTCGCTTTAATTGCTTAACTATCAGAAACATAATAATTAAAAAGTTTATAAAAATAAAATTACTTAAAAAAAACATCAATCTTTTGAATCTGTTGTTCCAAAAAAGGAATGTCCTGATGAATTGTAGCCCAAACAACTTCTACATCAACACCCAGATAATCGTGAACTAATTTATCTCTCATTCCAGCCATTTCTTTCCAGGGTATATCAGGATAACTTTGTTTGAAACCGGCAGAAACATTTTTTGTAGCTTCTCCAATAATCTCAATATTTCTGATAATAGCATCCTGCACTAATTCATTTTTTAAAAAATCATCTCTGTCCAAATGATAAGAATAATCCTTTATCTTTCTTATACAATCCATAATGTGTTCTATATAAACCAAATCCTCTTTCATGCCTGATATAATATAATTAAATCTTTTTTTATTGCAGACTTTATTCTTTCGTTTTTTATTGCACCTTCTGTTACTAAATCCACTTTAACTCCCAATTTTGCCGAAAGTTCATTTTCTATT
>JASGMZ010000092.1 GCA_030156305.1 Bacteroidales bacterium
ATGGATTGTATTTTTTTGCACTTTCGAATCGTAAGCGGACAATTTCAGAAAAAGCTCTGGATAATCCGGTGCTTTTACAAGGCTTTCCTATAATTGTTTCACATGCCGATTTTATAGGATGATTATTTTTTTCAACAGAAAAAATGCCGGAATAAAGAAAGATAAGAAGAATTATTCCGGCAAAAGATAAATTAATGCTATGATATGGATGTTTTAGGTATTTAATATCCATTTTTATTCATCAGTAGTATCGTCTTCAAGCTCTTTGTTTGCTTTTTTTACCTCATCATTAAATTCTTTTAAAGCTTTCCCTGCTGCACGGCCAATCTCTTCCGCATTTTCTTCCGATACTTCTTCAATCTCCCCTTCTAACTCTTCCATGGCCTCTTCCAGTTCTTTCATATCTTCATCATCAAGCTCTTCTTTCCTTGCTTTTTCAATCTTTTTTTCCATTTTAGAAGGATCACTTTTAAAGATATAAATTTGCCATGATGCAATGGCGGTACCAATAATTGAAATGATAAGTGCAGCAATAACTAACCCCTTTGCGGCATTTGCTTTATTGGCTTGTGAAAAGCCTATTGCACTAAGAACAATAGCAACTATTCCTGGCAAAATGGCCCAAACACCTATACATGGAATAAATGAAATAATTAATGTGATAATTCCAAGAACAAGCCCTGCAATACCAAGTCCCTGTCTGGTATTTGATATTTTGTTTTCTTCCATAATCAATGTTATTTAGTTGATTTAATATTATCTAATATATCAAAAGGACGAAAATTCTCCAATTATTGCTGCATGCTTAAATGTTTGTGAAAATTTTTTCAATATCTTTTTCAAGCGACTCTTCTGGCCATTCTACTATTCTTCCCATTTCCTTTTCATGATCATAAAAAATAAATGTAGGAACGAAATCTATATTTAAGCTTGTTAAGGGTATATTTTTGGCTTCTTTATTCCTGTCTACTGCAATAATGGAAATTTGGACAGGATCTATTTTTAAAAACGATGCAATTTTCATAAAGCGGGGCACTTCTCTTTGGCTATCGCTACACCAGGTTCCAAGCACAATAACAATTTTTAAATCTTTATCTACCTTATGAATTACCGGTTTTAAATTTTCTTTATCAACTATGTAGCTTTCATATTCCGCTAAAAACCACTCATCAAAGGGAGGTGATGTGAGTGCATCTTTATTGCAGTATCCAATTAGAATTTCTTCGTTGGTTTTTTCATCAAACATTGTTTTGTTAATTGTGTTTTGGGCATTTGATCCTAAGTATATGCCTGAAAGTAAAAATATGAATAACAGTTTTTTCATAGGTGTAAATTTTGTATAAAAATAGAATTTATTTTTCAATATGTTGTTTTATAAATCATTATTTTAGTGATTTATTAAAATTGAGCATTTAATCGACGAAAATGAGTCAGATTTCAGTTTAGCGTTCACAAATTAATTTCAGATCTTTTTTATGGCATGCCATATTTTTGCCACTTGCAAGTAATTTTATGGATATCGACACCATTATTCCCGCGATGTTAATTCAGGCAGGAGGAAATTCTTTATACCTCGGTATTTTAACTGCAATTTTGCTGGGAGGATCGAGTTTTTTTCAATTGTTTTTTCCGGGTATCTTTCCGATAAATCATTAAAGAAAAACTATCTTTAACAGCAAAAAATCTAAGGATACTTTCTTTTTTTGGACTTTCGCTTCTGTTCTTTTATTCCAATAATATCAGGAGTGATCTCGTCATTTCTTTTATTTTTATTATTATTTCTTTTTTTGCCTTGAGTGGTTCTTTTGCGAATATATCTTATATGGATATTTTTGGTAAATCTGTAAAGGCAGAAAAACGTAAGAAATTTTTTACGCTAAAAGAATCTATTACAAGTATCGGTATATTTATATCGGCTTTAGTTGTTAGGGAATTGTTAAAACGATTTGATTATCCATCTAATTACAGCCTGTTGTTTTTTGTTGCTGCTGTTTTACTTTTGATTGCATCGATGGGTTTTTGGCAAATTCGGGAGAAAAGGTCTAAAATTTCAAACAAACAAGGACTTATTACTTTCCTGAAAAAAATACCGGCTGAAATTAAACAAAACCCAAATTTGAAATATTATTTGTTAATCATTAATTTTTTAGGTTTTGGCATGAGCCTGCTTCCTTTTCTAATTTTATTTGCCAAAGAAAATTTTGAGTTGTCTGATAAAATGATAGGTAACTTTTTGGTATTTCGTGTAGTTGGAATGGTCGTTTCCGGGCTGATATTTTACAGGTTGTCGACAAAAGTAAATTATAAATTCATGGTACGGGCGGCTTCGTTAGCAGGTGCACTAATTCCACTTGTTAGTTTATTTCTGGTAAATTATGAGTTGTATTATCAATTTTTGTTTTTATTCTCCGGATTTTTTGTTTCGGTTTATAAAATTTCTAAAAGCGGTATTTTAATGGAGATATCCACTATCGAAAACAGGCCAGCTTATACAGGAATTTCTGGTGCAGGAGATATTGCTTCTCTTTTATTTCCACTTATAGCCGGGCTATTAATTTCTGTATTAGGATTCCATATTGTTTTTATTGGCATTTCGCTGATAGTACTTTCAGGTTTTTTTATAGCTCCAAATTTAAATTGTACACAGCCATTGAATGAAACAATTTAATCAGTGTTCTTGATTAAGTATCACAATATTAGACTCTTGTTATTTATATCTATTACAAATAAGGATTAACTAATCTGTTTAGTTTGAAAACTAAGAGTTTTAGTTTATATTTGTAATATGAAAGAATTAACCAGGGCAGAAGAACAAGTAATGGAATATCTCTGGAAGCTTGAAAAAGCTTTTGTAAAAGATATTCTTGAACAATTTCCGGAGCCGCGTCCGGCTTACAATACGGTTTCTACTATTGTAAGAATATTAGAAAAGAAAGGAATGATTGGATACCATGCTTATGGGAAAACGCATGAGTATTATCCGTTATATTCAAAGTCAGAATATAAAAAAGGACGTTTTAAAGAGGTGGTAAAAAAGCATTTTAATAATTCCTATCAAAAATTTGCATCATTTTTTGCACGCGAAGAAGACCTTTCAATTGATGATTTGGAAGAAATGAAACGAATTATGGAAGCAGAGATACAAAAAAGAAAAACCAAAAAAACATAGATGGATATTAACTTTATCAATATAATTGAATCGGTTGTAACACTGGCTTTATTCTATTTTTTCTATCAAAGGTTTCTCAAAAAAGAAACTTTTCATCAGTTAAACAGGGTATATTTGCTTACAACGCTACTTTTTGCTGTCTCAGTCCCATTTTTCCAGTTAAATATTGATTTTGGAAACATATCATTTTTGTCATTTGCAAAAAACAGTGATGTGGCGAATACGATAGCCGGCTTAAAAAACGGATATAATGAACTGGGGGCTGTAATAATATATGGCTCAGCCAGTAAATTTAGCTGGCCCTTCATTCGCGAAATTTTGGGATTGATTTATTATTTTGGCGTGCTTTTATCTGCCTTGTTTTTTATGGCAGGCTTAATACGAATAATTCTTTTAATAAGTTTTGGCAAAAAAATACGCTATGGCAGATATAGCATTATAGAAACCAAAAACTCCATGGTTCCTTTTTCACTTTTTAAGTGGATCATCATAAATCCTGAAAAGTATTCTTCATATGATATCAAGCAGGTTATTGCTCATGAGAAGATTCATGCTTTTCAGTTACACTCTCTCGATTTGATTATTATTGAGGTACTTGTTATTCTGTTTTGGTTTAATCCTTTCATCTATGGGTACCGAAAATCGATTAGGGAAGTTCATGAATATCTTGCTGATGAGGCTGTTTTAAGAAATGGCTTCGATAAAATAAGTTACCAGCAATTATTATTTAAACAGGCATCAGGTTCCCGATTTATCGGGTTAACCAGTAGATTTAGTTATTCATTATCAAAAAACCGTTTAAAAATGTTAACCATGATGAAATCAAAAAACAGTTCAAAAATTAAATTAGCCCTGGCCATTCCGTTGGCTATTGCTTTTATGGCCTTTTTTACAAATTCAGCAGATTTTGTAAAAGCATCTAATAATACAGACTTAGTTACAATTGAGCAGAAAGATACCGTAAAAACTAATGATGAGGAGAAAAAATTTAGTGAAGATGTTTATTATAAAGTTGATAAGATGCCCAGGTTTCAGGGAAAAAAACCAAGCCATTTTAGAAATTTTGTCACTGAAAATTTAAATTATCCTGAAGAAGCTGTTAAGCATAAGTTGTCGGGAAAAGTTTACGTATCCTTTACTATTGATAAAGAAGGTAATCTTGTAGATGCAGAAGTAATAAGAAGTGCTTATCCGGTGCTGGATGCTGAGGCCTTAAGGGTTACCAATCTTTCTCCAAAATGGGAGGCGGGTGAAAATCAGGGTGAAAAGGTAAATGTGCGATTTACATTTCCGGTTATTTTTTCGTTAGAAAATAAAACGCAGGAGAAATAAAATTTTAATAAAGCCTGATAAACATTCCGGACTTAAAATTATACGCATGAGACATCTATTATTATTTATTTTAGTGGGTTTATTTTCTTTAAAGTGTTTTTCTCAAAACACCAGTAAATATCATTCATTGGAACTGGCTATCTTAAATGCTCAGTACGATTCTGCTATTTGTTTCGCTAATCGGTTATTGAGCGAAGATTCCTTAGACTGGAAAGCGCATTATTATAAAGGAAAATCAAATTTGGCTATAAATAAGTATTTTGAAGCCCTTGAAAATTTTCAAAAAGCCCATGAAATTGATACTGCCAATTTTTTAATTGAAAATTCACTGGCAAAAATTTATGATTTTACAGGACAAAAAGAGAAAGCCATTAATATCTATTATGATCAATATTTAAGAGATACAAACCGAATAGAACCCATTGAGAATCTTGCTGAAATTTTTAGAAAGAGCGGAGAGTATTCTCCTGCCATACATTATTATCAGAAAGCTATTGCAATAAACCATACCAATTTTAATTACTTTAAACAATTGGGATATTGCTTAAAGCAGATAAATTTAAATCAGCCGGCCATATTTTATTATCAAAATGCACTCCGGTTAAATCCATATGATCTGGTTAGTTATAAACGATTAGCGAATTTGCAAAACACAGAGAAATTTTTTGATCAGGCAATTAATACTTGCCAAACAGGGTTGAAATATTATCCTGAGGATATTATGTTAAAAAAGTTGTTGGGATATGGATATTATTTAAACAAAGAATTAGATACGGCAGCGATAACTTTTAATGAAGTAATAGCAAAAGGCGACACCTCTTTTTTTAGCTTAAAATATTTGGGTTTAACCTATTTTGAAATGCAACAATTTGAAAAAGCAGCCGATATATTATTGCAGTCAGTAGAGTTAGTAGATGATGATGCCGAAGTGTTATTCTATCTGGGCTCTGCTTATGGGCGATATGGAGAATATGATAAAGGCGTATTGTATTTGAATAAAGCGTTGAAAGTAATAGAACCTCCGGCTAAGCAAGTTGCCAGTATATGTGAAGAATTTGCTTATTTATACCGTGAAATGGAGAAATATGAACTTTCGGTTGAATATTTAAAAATGGCTTACCGCAACAGTGCAAAGCCTATTCTTTCATTTAAAATGGGCCAAATCTACGATCTTTATCTTGATGATAAAAAATTAGCTATTGATTATTACGATGGTTATCTGACTATGGCCAACCATAATGATACTGTTCAACCGGATATTGTATATTCAAATACCGATGAAAAGGAGTTAAAAGAATATGTAAAAAACAGAATTCGTAAGCTTGAAGAAGAGCTGTTTTTCGAAGATGCAAACAAATAAAAATAGGGTTGAAATTTTCAACCCTATTTAATCGGATTTTATTTTTTATCCTTTTCTTCTTTGGTATCCTTCTTGGGTTCTTTTTTTTCTGCAGTTTTCTTTTGTGCAGTTTTTTTGGCCGTTGTTTTCTTAGCCGTTGTTTTTTTAGTTGTAGTCTTTTTCGCCGTTGATTTGGCTGTTGTAGTTTTTTTGGCTGCTGTAGATTTCTTTTCCGTTTTTGGTTTGGTTTCCTTTTTTGCAGCAGGTTTATCTTCAGTTTTTGGTTTGGGCGTAGTGGTTTCTTTTTTCTTTACACTTTCTTTTTTACTGTTTTCAACATTTTTGAAATGTTTTCGAGGTCTGCGTTTTCCGAAACTTCCGCTAAAAAGTTTCCCTCTTCTGGTTTTTATATCTCCTTTACCCATAATATTAATTTTTAGTTATTATTTCCTTTGCACCCAAATATAAGAATATTAGTGTAAACAAGGAAATATTCTGAATATTAAAAAAAGAAAGCTGGTATTTCAACCAGCTTTCATTGTTTAAAAAATGCATTCTGTTTAAACAAAAATTCCTCCAATAGCCACGGTTAATCCGGCCATAACTACTGAAACCATGGTCATAAGTTTAATCAATATATTTAAGGATGGGCCTGAGGTATCTTTAAACGGGTCACCAACAGTATCTCCGGTAACACTTGCTTTGTGAGCTTCGCCACCTTTTCCGCCATAATTTCCTTTTTCAATATATTTTTTAGCATTATCCCATGCACCTCCTGAATTATTTAGCATACATGCTAATGTAAATCCAGTAACCAGGCCGCCGGCTAATAACCCGACAACTCCGGCTACTCCTAAAACAACACCCACAATAACGGGTACTGCAATGGCAAATAATGAGGGAAGTAACATTTCTCTTTGTGCTCCTTTTGTTGAAATTGCTACACATCTTGCATAATCAGGTTTTCCTGATCCATCCATAATTCCAACAATGGTTTTAAACTGATGGCGGACTTCGTCTACCATCGCTCCGGCAGCACGGCCAACAGCTTTCATGGTCATTGCACTAAATACAAATGCCATCATCGCTCCAAGGAATAATCCACCCAATAACATGGGGTTAAACAGGGATAAATCGTAAGCAGCTGAGAAATCTTTAATCGAAGCTGTGGTAACTTCTATCGCATTTTGTCCTTTTTCAATTACTGCCGGCATGTTTTCAGTCCCTTTATAAAATAAGGTATCGCCAATTTGCTTAAATCCTTCTGCACTTGAGGTGGCAAATTTCCCTATCCATAATCTTACTTCTTCCATGTATGCTGATAGTAAAGCCATTGCTGTTAAAGCAGCAGAGCCAATAGCAAATCCTTTTCCAGTAGCAGCTGTTGTATTTCCAAGCATATCGAGAGCATCCGTTCTTTCTCTTACTTCTTTGGGGAGTTTAGACATTTCTGCATTACCACCTGCATTATCGGCGATAGGGCCAAAAGCGTCTGTAGCCAGAGTGATTCCTAAGGTAGAAAGCATACCTACGGCAGCAAAACCTATTCCGTAAACACCCATGGCAAAATTGTTAAATCCTCCGGCAAAGCCGAATGATCCGATAATTCCCACAACAATAGTCACTACAGGAATCCAGGTAGAGTACATGCCAACAGCAATTCCGTCAATGATGGTTGTTGCATGTCCTCCCAGGGTTTGTTTTGCAATTCCTTTGGTTGGTTTATATTCATCCGAAGTAAAATATTCGGTTCCCTGTCCGATAATAACTCCGGCAACAAGGCCTGTTACCACGGAACCAAAAATTCCCCACGTAATCCATCCAAAATATGCCAGTCCGGCTACTGCTACTAAAATTAATGCAGAGCTCCCACCGGTACCTAATAATAATGCTTTTAAAAGATTTTTTTGAGTAGCTGATTCTTTTGCTCTAACCATAAAAATACCAATTATCGATAAGATAATTCCAAAAGCAGCGACAAGCATAGGCGCAATGATAGACCTTACGGAATCAATTCCGGAAATGGCCGGTAGTGCAGCGCCTAATGCCGCAGTGGCCAGGATTGATCCTGCGTATGATTCGTAAAGGTCAGCCCCCATACCGGCAACATCACCTACATTGTCACCTACATTATCAGCTATGGTTGCAGGGTTTCTTGGGTCATCCTCAGGAATACCAGCTTCAACTTTTCCTACTAAATCAGCTCCTACGTCAGCAGCTTTGGTATAAATACCCCCACCCACACGTGCAAAAAGTGCTTGTGTTGAGGCACCCATTCCAAAGGTTAACATGGTAACGGTAATTTCAACCAGCTTGCCATGTTCTGTTGTCCCTGGATGAACAAAAGTAAGGCCTAACATTTCAAATCCGTTTTGCATATGTTCGGGAGTGTAAACAAATTGATTTAAAACAAACCACCAAAGGGCGATATCAAGTAATGCAAATCCTACAACTACAAGTCCCATTACCGCTCCACTGCGAAAAGCAATTTTTAATCCTTTGTTTAACGATTGTGATGCTCCGTGTGCTGTTCGGGCTGAAGCATAGGTTGCTGTCCGCATGCCTAAATATCCGCATAATCCGGAAAAAAAACCTCCGGTTAAGAAGGCTACCGGAACAAATGGATTTTGTACGCCAAAATAGGCCAACATTAATAGTAAGAGGAACAGTACAATAAAAACAATCGTTACTACCCTGTATTGTCTTCGCAAATACGCCATTGCTCCTTCGCGGACATGCTGGGCTATTTCTTTCATTTTATCTGTCCCTTCTGAATTTTTCATCATGCTCTTGAAGAAAAACCAGGCAAAAGTTAGTGCTAACACTGAAGTTAAAGGAATAAACCAAAATATACCTTCCATTTTTTGTTGTTTTTAAATTAGTTATTATTATTTAGAGTTATTTTAAACGTATTTAATATATTGAGTGTTTGTTATGTTTTTTTATAAAATGAAAACAAAAATAGAACATAAAATTCTGCTGTACAACATAAATTGAAAATAATTGTTCGTTAAATTACTTTTTGTTAAATCATTACCAAAATGTTTATTACTTTTGTTAACTGGTGGAAAAGTTTTTTATGCTTAATCATTCTATTTATTTCCATTGAACCAGAATCTTACAAGATGAATTAGCTGTTTTTCTTCTTCAAAATATAAATTACAGAACTGGATTTTTTTATGTTGATTAGACTGGCTGCATAAGCGATGAACCCAATAAAAATACCTCGTAAAAACTGGAAATTTTTATCCCGGTATTTTTCACTTAATAATGAGTTGTAGAATGAATCAAAAGGTAATCGTTTTAGCTTGCTTATCGTAAAATTTGCTGAAATAAGCCTGGCAATGGTTTGAGGTGTAAAATGCCAGATATGTCTTGGAACATCATAACCGGCCCAAAATTTTTTATAAAATTTGCCATCGAAACTATCCGGATTAGGTAATGCCAGGATAAGAATGCCATCTTTGTCCAATATCGCTGATATTTTTTGCAGGTATAAACGGGGTTGATATAAATGTTCCAGTACATGCCACAGGGTAACTACTTTAAATTTTTCATGGATCTCCCCGTTGAGTAATTTATCCGGGGGGAGAATATGTAATCCAAAATGTTGTTTGCCGAAGTTTCTTGCTTGTTCATTTATTTCAAGCCCCAGCGTTTGAAAGCCCTTATCTTTCATATAATTTAAAAAATAACCTGTACCGCAGCCAATATCCAAAAGGGTTTTTCCGGAAGATATTTTGTTAATGAGTCGGTATTTTTTTCCAAGCATGATTTTGCGGGCAATGTGATATAGCCTGTTAACAAGACCTTTTTTTGTATCAGAGTGGGAGATATACTCTTCGCTTGCATAATAAGAACCGATAGATTCCTCGTCCGGAATATTTTGGGTAAACAGAAAATTGCATTGGGTACATTGCCAGATTTCGAAGGGTTCTTTGGAGATAGAATAATCCTCTGATGAAATGGTTGATATTATTTTATGGCTTTGGCATAGCGGGCAATTTGAATATATTATTTTTTTCACAAGTAAGAATATATTTTAGTTAATTAATTGATTTTGTGTAACATCCATGTTATATTTATTCCATTTTTGTGTGCTTCAGTGCATGGATATTTCATTGATTATTAGGCTCTCTTTAATAAAGTTGGTGTTAAAAAAATTTGTTATTCTCAAATATATGAAAAGTTCACTACATTATGATTCCAATTTTGAGCATTCCATGTATTTTTATTTTAATAGAGCCAATATAATTAAATGATAAATATCGAATATCAGATGAAACATCCATGAGCTAACGCACACACAAGGGAATGATTATATAACGAAACTTGAAATTTGAAACTTGAACTTAGCAAAGCGATTTCACGAACACCTTTAAAATATAATTATTGTGAGTAAATGAGGAAAAAACTTTCTATGATACATCCAAATTTCCAATTTCGAATTTCTGATTTCCAATTACTAATAATTACAAATTTCGAATTACTGATTTTTCTAAAAAACATAAATAACTGGAAATTAATTAATTACTAAAATATGAACAGATAAAAATTTAAATTTATTGCATCTGATTTTAACTCTGTGAAACACTGTGATAACCTCTGTGAACACTGTGGTTAAAAAATAATGTGTTTTACCACAGAGTTACATAGAGTATGGCTCAGAGTAACACAGAGTAATGAAACATC
>JASGMZ010000093.1 GCA_030156305.1 Bacteroidales bacterium
AAATGAAGCAATCTCTTGATATTAAAACAGATTGCTTCGTCGTTCCTCCTCGCAATGACGTGGTAAAAAGTTCAGTTTATAACCATTTGTAGTATATATCCCTCAAGCCATTCCAGTCGTATAGACGGATTGTTACAAATTAATAGTAGTACTTTTATTATTTCAATCCCTTATAATATGGAACAATAAAAAAGGTTTTACTATTTTTGGGCATCATCATATTTTTTTAACATGACCAAAAAAGAACGATTCGAAAAAGTTATTGAATATTTCCAAAGCGAAAAACCGGTTGCTGAAACTGAATTAGTTTATGGCACTCCATTTGAACTTTTAGTTGCGGTAATTTTAAGCGCTCAATGCACCGATAAAAGAGTTAATATGATTACCCCTGCCCTTTTGGAACGGTTCCCCACAGCATATGAAATGGCACAAGCATCAGTAGATGAAGTTTTTGAATATATCAAAAGCTGTTCTTATCCCAATAATAAAGCAAAACATTTGGTAGGAATGTCGAAAATGCTGGTCGAAAAATTTAATGAAATTGTTCCCAACGATGTAAAAGAACTCCAAAAACTTCCGGGTGTAGGCCGGAAAACAGCCAATGTTATTGCTTCTGTAGTTTACAAAAAACCGGCACTTGCCGTTGATACGCATGTACACAGGGTTTCGAGACGAATTGGTTTAACCACCAATGCTAAAACTCCTTTAGAAACAGAGAAACAACTTGTAAAATACATTCCAGCAGAGTTAATTCCCATTGCTCATCACTGGCTCATTTTACACGGCCGGTATGTTTGTATTGCCCGAAAACCAAAATGTGAAAGCTGTGGAATTCAAACTTACTGTAAGTACTTTACCGGAAAATAATTTCAGGTTTCAGGTTTCAGGTTTCAGGTTTCAGATTTCAAGTTTCAAGTTTCAGATTTCAGGTTTCAAGTTTCAAATTTCAGGTTTCAAGTTTCAGATTTCAGGTTTCAGGTTTCAAGTTTCAAATTTCAAATTTCAAATTCCTCATACTTAAGCACATCTACCGGATTGGTTTTAGACACTTTAAATGCCTGATGGAAAATCGTGACAAAAGGGTATTATCCCAATCAACATCAAATCATAGTATCGGTAGATTATGACCAGATTGAACAAGTAATAATAAACCTGTTAATTAATGCAATGGAGGCTGTTAATGGCCGGCAACAGCCGGAAATAAATATCAAAATCATTTCTAATAAAACAAATCATCATCAAATTATCATTAGCGATAATGGAAAAGGTATTGACGCAGAAGATTTGGATAAAATATTCATACCTTTTTATACTACCAAAAAAGAAGGTTCTGGTATTGGTTTAAGCTTATCGCGTCAAATTATGCGAATGCATAAAGGCTCTATAACCGTTAACTCAGAACCAGGACAGGGAAGTGAATTTATTTTAGCATTTTAACTTTTTGAAGATGTTATTCTTTAGGATAACTATTAATATATTTTTTAATTTTGCATAAAAAAATAAGTTATGGCACTATCAATAGGCGATCATGAACTGGAAAAATTTGTCATGGTAGGCGACCGGGTTTTAATCAAACCCAAAACACCCCAGGGCAAAACCAAATCGGGATTATATTTACCACCAGGGGTTCAGGAAAAAGAAAAAATCCATAGTGGTTATGTTTTAAAAGTTGGCCCCGGATATCCAATTCCTGCTATTCATGAAGCTGATGAACCCTGGAAAGATAAAAGTAATGAGGTAAAATATATTCCCTTACAGCCTACTGTTGGTGATTTAGCCGTTTATTTACAAAATAATGCATGGGAAATAGAATTTAAAAACGAAAAATACATGATTGTGCCTCACAATGCCATTTTGATGTTAATCAGGGATGAGGGATTGTTTGAATAAAAAAAGCGGGAATTTTTCCCGCTTATCAGAAGAACCATTGCTTAGCTTATGAAATCTTAATTTGTTTCGTTGGCTTTTCTTTTGCCTCATCGCGTTTTGGAATTACAACATTTAATATTCCATCTTTATGCGTTGCCTTAATCTTGTCCTGGTCAACGATGTCAGGCAAACTAAATGATCGTTTAAAGGATGAGTAGCTAAACTCTCTGCGAACGTATTTCTCCCCTTCATCTTCATTCTTTGCTTCTTTTTCTGATGAAATCGTTAATACATTATTATCTAAGTCAATTTTAAAATCATTTTTTGACAATCCAGGAGCTGCTACTTCAATCTTAAATTCATCCTTATTTTCCAAAACATTTACTTCCGGTATTGTTTTGTTAATCGAGGAATCGAAAAAATCAGACATAAAATCTTTGCCAAAAACATCGTCGGTAAAGCTTGGCAAAAACCTTGAATTTCTTAACATGGGTATCATAGCTCAATCCTCCTTTTTTTTAGTTAGACATCTTTTTTATTTTCATTTATTATAAATCAAATCACATACCAAATAAAAAAATAAATTAAAATACGCCCTTTTGTCATAATAAAACAAAATAATAAGTCAATATGGCATATATGTCTATATACAAATAATCGGTAAAATAATTTCTTAAAAACATTTTACAAATAATTACTTCTTTTTACTTTTACAATTAATCCAATAATATATCAATCCATGAAAATATACCTCGATTATAATGCTACTACACCTATTGACAAAGAAGTAGCTCAGGCCATGCAACCCTATTTATCTGAATATTTTGGCAATCCGTCCAGTGCACACAGTTTTGGAATAGAAACAAAGAAAGCCGTAGAAAATGCCCGAAAACAGATAGCCAACTTAATTCATTGCAAACCACACGAAATCATATTTACCAGCGGCGGTTCGGAGTCAAATAACTATGCGATAAAAGGAATTGCCTACGCTTATGAAAACCGTGGTAATCATATCATTACATCAACCATTGAACATCCAGCTGTTTTTGAAGTATGTAAGTACCTTGAAAAAAAAGGATTTAATATTTCTTATATTCCGGTAGATGAATATGGAACGATTGATATTAAAAAACTGGAAAAAGAAATTACCAAACAAACCATATTAATAACGGTAATGCATGCCAACAACGAGATTGGTACGATTCAACCCATTGCAGAAATAGCTAAAATCGCAAAAAAACATGGTATTTATTTTCATACCGATGCTGCTCAATCTACCGGTAAATATCCGGTAGATGTTGAAGAACTACAGGTAGATTTACTTTCCATTGCCGGCCATAAACTATATGCTCCCAAAGGAATTGGCGCTTTATATATTAAAGAAGGAATTCAGTTGGAAAAACTAATTCATGGTGCAGATCATGAACAAAACAAAAGAGCTGGAACCGAAAATGTGTTGGAAATTGTGGGGCTTGGCAAAGCTTGTGAAATAGCACAAAGGTATATGTATCGCAATATTACCCACATGCAAAGTATGCGAAATTTACTTTTTCAAAATCTCAAAAAAGAAATCCCCGATTTAAAATTAAACGGACATCCGGAAAACAGGTTGTCCAACACTCTTAATGTAAGTTTCCCAAAAATTGAAGCCAACATTTTACTGAATGAAATTGAATCAAAGGGTATTGCTGCCTCGGCAGGTGCTGCTTGTCATACAGATAATATAGATGTTTCGCCCGTTTTATCAGCCATTAAGCTAAACACAGAGTTTGCCATGGGAACCATCCGTTTTTCTGTAGGAAAATATACTACCGAAGATGAGATTAACAGGGCTTCCAGAATAATTATTGATACCGTTAAAACACTCCAATCGCCAGAAGAAAAGGGAATCACAAATCAAATTTCATCCCTATCAAACATTAAACTAACCAGTTTTACGCAGGGTTTAGGATGTGCCTGCAAATTAAGGCCGCAGGAACTGGAAAAAATCTTAAAAGATATTCCTATTGCTCAAGATGCGAACATTTTAATTGATACACAAAATTCAGATGATGCCGCAGTATATAAAATAAACAACGAAACAGCCTTAGTTCAAACCTTAGATTTTTTCACTCCTATTGTCAATAATCCTTATGATTTTGGAGCCATTGCCGCCGCCAATGCGCTAAGTGATATTTATGCCATGGGTGCAAAACCTATTTTTGCTTTAAATATTGTTGGTTTCCCCTCAAACCGGTTGCCCATGGAAGTGTTGCAACAAATCTTAAAAGGAGCACATGATAAAGCGAATGAAGCAGGAATAAGCATTATTGGCGGTCATACCATCGACGATCCGGAACCAAAATATGGAATGGTGGTTAGCGGAATGGTCCATCCCGATAAAATATTAAGCAATGCGAACGCTAAAGAAGGAGATGCTATTATCTTAACCAAACCCATTGGACTGGGAATTATAACTACAGCACTAAAACGCGGATTGGCTGATAAAACCGTTGAAAATTACGCTATTGAAGTAATGAAAACATTAAATAAAACTGCTGCGGATGTAATGGCTAATTTTAATATTAATGCTTGTACCGATGTTACCGGTTTTGGACTTTTGGGCCATTTAAGCGAAATAACTCAAGCCAGTAAAATGGATGCTGAAATATTTTCAAACAAAGTACCAATAATTAAAGAAACCTGGGATTTTGCTACCAGCAATATTATTCCAGGGGGATCAAAAAATAATCTTGCGTATTTTTCTAAATACATCGAATGGAAAGAGCAAATCTCTGAAATCGAAAAAATCATATTATCTGATGCGCAAACATCAGGAGGTTTATTATTCACTGTTTCGCAAAACAAAAAAGAGCAGGTGTTAAAACAATTAAAGGAGGCTGGCATTACAGAAGCCTCACATATTGGTAATTTTACTCAAAAAGGAGAAGGAAAAATTATTGTACATAAAGCATAAAAACAAAATCAATTTTTATACGTTTAATTTTTACAACATTAAAATTTATACAAGTGAAAAAAATAAGCATTACCACCATTTTTATTTTGTTTACCTCCACGTTTTTGCTAGCGCAAGATAATATCCCTGAGCTTAATCAGAAAATTATTGATTATGTAAAATCGGTAATTGGAACTAAAGTTGACCGGGGCGAATGTTGGGATTTAGCTAATCAGGCATTACAAAAAGCTGATGCTGATTGGGACAGAGCATTTGTTTACGGAATTGCTGTTGACCCTAAAAAAGATGAGATTTTCCCGGGGGATATCATCCAATTCGAAAACGTTGTGATAAAATATAAAAAAGAAAATACATACTATACTGAAACAATGGAACAACATACTGCCATTGTTTATAAAGTCAAACAGAAAGGGGTATATGAGATTGCTCATCAGAACACACAATTTTCAGGCAGAAAAGTAGGTATAAGTACACTAAATATAAACACAGTGGTTGATGGTAAAATGTATTTTTACCGCCCCACAAAAAAACGAAGCTCTCATGACTAACCGATGGAATCTAAACAATAAAAAAGCACTTATTACCGGAGGAACAAAAGGTATTGGAGCATCAATTGCTAAAGAATTTATCGAACTTGGTGCACATGTTACCGTTGTAGCGCGTAATGAAAACGATTTTGAAAAATTTAAAGAGGAGATTAAGCCCAAAGAAAAAATCAGTTTTATACAAGCTGATATTAGCCAGTTAAATGATATTGAAAAAATCATTGAAACCATTAAACAACAATGGGGAACGCTGGATATCCTTGTGAATAATGCAGGAATGAATATCCGCAAAAAAACGATTGATTATTCGTATGATGAATATGAAAAAATCATTCATACGAACCTTAGTTCTGCATTTGAGCTTAGCCGGAAGACCTACCCTTTGTTAAAAAAATCACAACAGGGCAATATTGTCAATATTGCATCGGTTGCCGGACAAACGCATCTGCGCACAGGGGCTGTTTATGGCATGACAAAAGCCGCAATGATACAATTAACCAAAAATCTGGCGGCTGAATGGGCTGCTGATGGAATAAGAGTAAACGCTGTGGCTCCCTGGTATATTAAAACTCCGCTGGCTGAAACAGTACTGAAAAATAAAGATTACTATCATGAAGTAATTAGCCGTACGCCCTTGCAAAAAATCGGTGAACCCAAAGATATTGCAGCTACCGTAGCTTTTTTATGCATGCCTGCTGCTGCTTATATCACCGGCCAGTGCATCAGTGTTGACGGTGGATTTATGATTTACGGATTTTAAATTATGGACAATATTGTTGCCAATAGTTGATGGCCTCAATGCTTCCATAGCGTTTCCCTTTTTTCCAGTCATAACAAGCACCTTCTTTATCTCCTGTTTTTAATCGGGCATATCCTTTTTTGGCATAGATATCTCCATTAAAAGGATTAATATCTAAATACATAGAATAATCACTTACAGCATATTCCCAGGTTCCGGTAGCTGAATAAATATCACCCCTTAACTCATATTGCTCTTTTAATTGTTTCTGTTCAAACGATTTATTAATTGTTGTTAACGCTTCTAACAATTTATTGTCATGATAAAGTGATTTTGCTTTTATGATTAAAAGGCTTGTATTTTGAGGCATTAAAAGCAACAAATCATCAACAAGTGATATAGATTCATTGTATCGGCCAACCTCCAAAAGTAGTTTTGCTTTGAGTAAATAAAAATTTACCTGATAAGGCTTTTTATAAATCGCTTTTTCAATATCAGCCAAAGCACTTGCATCATCATCCATTTCATCATATAATTTTGCACGATGGTAAAAATAATCACCAGGTATTTTAGTAATTTCAATAGCCTTATTAATAGTTTCCAGCGCTTTTTTATAATCGTTTAATGATGTACTGATTTTACTATGAAGATAAAAAGCCTGATGCAAATTGTTATTGCGAGAAATAATTTCCTGAACAAGAAATAACGCTTCGGTAAAATTCTCCTCTGCAAAAAGTTGCTCAGCCCGATAAATTTGTCTTTCGGTTGCTGAATATAAATTTGTTTTTAAAATACTATCAAGAAATGAGGTATTAACCATTTTTTCATAGGCTTTATCATGGAATAAATCAAACAATGAAATTTTATCGGTTGATTGCAAATTCTTCAACAATAACTTCTGTGCATATACATAATCGTTACGTTTTAAATATATTTTAACCTGATGGCTGGTTGAGGCATTAACTTTTATTTTTTCTATTTCCCGGCAATAGGCAAGGGCTTTTTCATATAATCCCAATTGGTAAGCTGCTTCTGCCTGAGCCAAAAAAATATCAATATTATGATGATTTTCATTGTTGGTTTCAAAATAGGTTAACACTTCCTGAAAATTTCCTTGCTGTAATTGCACAAATGGATATAATTCGCTTGTTTTTATCGGTTGTGCTTGCGATAAATAAACAAAACAAAGCAATCCTATGAATAAAAACAATCGATGCATATTATTCGTTTAAATTTATTCCTGAACCCTTATCGGTATAAACATGAATAAATCCTACCATATTGCGCACTTCGAGACCGGTAATTCTGGGTTCCCAAACATCGCAAATGTAATAATAAACTCCTGTAGATACTTTTTTGTTTGAATTTTTTATGGTTCCATCCCAATTAATCATAGGATCTTCGGTTTCAAAAATCAGTTCGCCCCAACGATTAAAAATACGCATGTGCACTTTTTCGACATAATTGAGCGGATTTTTAGCGAGATAAATATCATTTATCCCATCGTTATTTGGAGTAAAAACATTGGGTAACTCATAATAAGCACAATCATCTATACAACACACATTAGACAAATCACTTTCGTTGTAAAACGAATCAACAGCAGAAACAGCATAACATGCTCCCATGGTTCCTTCAGGGAAATGCTCATAAAAAGTATTCTCCGCACCCATTATTTTATCTATTGAATCGAGGGTTGCTTCGTAATGATTAGTATAATAAATCTTGTACCCAATCACATCGTCGGCACATGTTAAATTTGGATTATTCCAGGTAAGCACATTCTTTAAACTATCACACGAGGACCTCACCTTTAAACCTGGCGGACAGGGACGCTGAAAATCCTCAGGAATATCACATCTTTCATTGGACAAATTTTCGGTATAAAATTTATTGGTATCAATTTTATAATACCCTATACTTTTTACCAAATAGCAATATTGAGTCCCATTGGCCAATTTTGTATCTGTAAATTCTCTTTTGGTTGAATAACCAATCGAGTCATAATTCATCGTAGTATTGTTTAAACGGTAGATGATATATTCATTATCGAGCCAGGGAGTATTTTTTTCAATATTAATTTTAATGGCATTATCGAAAGGTTCAAGGTTTAAAAATATGGAGGATGATAATTGTGGGTTCCCTATTTTAAATCGATTACCGGGGGTATCATTATACAAAGCAACTTCGTATGAATATTGTGTTTCAGAAGTATTTAATCCCGAATCAAAAAAAGTTGTATCATCCAATCCGGCAATGGAATCAATTTTTTTCAACCGCATTCCGTATGCTTCATCCGAGCGATAAATGATATATTTAAACGGCCCATCAGCATCAGGGACAGTATCTAAACGATCTGGTTTAGCCCAACGGAGTAATATCTTTCCTTCTGATTCATCCGTTACTAAAACACTTACATTGGTAATAATGGGAAATCCTGGCGCTATAATCCCGCAAACCTCTTCGGATGGGTAACTTTGAGCACCATCGGCAAATTCGGAAATTATCCGGTAACAATAACTAAACCCTTGTACAAGCCCTTCACCATTGTTGTTATCGAAAAACATGGTATCGGTAGTTTCGCCTGCAAATTCATAACCGGTATAATCAGGTAACCCGGTAACACAACTATCTGGAGTATAATCAAGGGAATCAATACGTCGATAAATTAAGTATTTGGCCGGATTACATTCTCCCGGAGCCCAAGCTAATCGCATAAAAGCATTTCCCGGATTAAGCATTATTCCCTCAGGTGAAGGGCCTATTACTTTAATTAAAAAATTATCAATATCAACCAAATTAATGTCCGGATGGTTATCCCTGGCGGAAATCAAAACCATATATTCGCTTTTGCGGATATGATTACATCCTGTTACCCATGTAAATCTGGAAACAACTTCTCCCGGTTTACTTGATATTTCTTCTAAGTTAGCCGGATTGGATTCAAAAAGAAAGGGCCCGCCGGCACCAATATGTACGATAGAGTCATAATTAAGATCAGTACTTCGGACATAGGTTTCCAATGTATCGCCAGCTAAAATACACCAATCATTGAAATCATCGTTTACTGGGGGCATATTATCTGTTTCATAAACATCAATTTGCATATCACGGATCAACGATCCTATTTTTATCCCATCACGCCATTCATTAATCTGAATAGCAATGTTATATTTTCCGGTATCGGGAGGAGTATTCCATACAAAATCGCCGGTAACTTCATCTATCCCAATATAGTTAGTAGCAGGGGGCAACGTATATCCATGAATAGGATCGCCATTTTCACCTGTACATTCCGTTAACGAATAAGAAAGGCTATCGCCGTCAGGATCATAAGCACCGGGATTGTGAACAAATAAGCGGTATTGAGCCGCTTTATTGATGGGAGGATTTAACAAAACCGGAGCGCTGTTAGGCCCAAATTCCGGATTCACATAAATGGTTGTTTTTACTGAGAAAACGGTATTTACAGAATTAGGTATATTTTCTACTCCATAGTTTCGATTTGGATCCTCAACCAAAATTTCATAAACACCTGGGCCGGGAAAAGTATGCCGGGCAATATACCGGTTCCGTTGATAATAATCGGGTAGTTCAATAAAATCATGACGTGGAATTACTGTATACGTTCCATCGCCCCAGGAAACTTCCAGCTCTTCCCTATCTACATTACTCAGCGTATAAGTATACGTTGTTACTGTAATTTCGAAAGTTAAATCAGAAATTTGTGTATAGGTTATTTCCCCGGCTCTATTATGCGTTGCATAAAGGAT
The DNA here is from genome assembly GCA_030156305.1 of Bacteroidales bacterium. Taxonomy (GTDB): domain Bacteria; phylum Bacteroidota; class Bacteroidia; order Bacteroidales; family UBA12077; genus UBA12077. The sequence continues at coordinate 9,883 of JASGMZ010000093.1, forward strand.
TTGAGTAAAAAACAAACTAATGAATAAAATTAAATAAACCCGTAAAAATTTCATTTTATAGCGATTAATATTTCTTTGTTTCTGATATCAAACTGATACCCTTGTTCGTTACCTTCACTTTTAATAATTAATAAATTTTTCTGATCAAAAAACAGATCAAATAATATTGTATTTTGAATTGTTACCTTCGCCGGCAAATGCTCTTTTAAAGGAATCCGGTAATAAAACCATATAAATTCTTCTGTGGTTTTGATACCCTTATTTTCCAATTTAAAATCTAAATCATCATGTTTTAATTTAAAATGATGATTAAAATACTGGCCTATTTTATCCTGAAATTTTTGAACATCTTCCTGATTGTTTATATTAACCTCCGTTTCATACAAATGAAATAATAATAATTCAAAATCTTGAGTAAATAACTGAAATGAAACCGAGATTTCATTTTGTGCTTCTAAGTATTCAACATTTGTGAACGAAGCATGCACCGGGTGCATCATAATAATTAAACAAGCTATCCATTTTATAAACAAAACCATAGGCTAAAAGTACAAATTTTTAT
>JASGMZ010000094.1 GCA_030156305.1 Bacteroidales bacterium
AAAAGAAGCTACCCTGGGTTATCAAATATCTGTTAAGGAGCTTATTAATATTATTGAAGGAGATCGGGTTTTCTTTGAAGAATCCGGAGGAGGTGTAACCTTTTCGGGAGGCGAACCTCTGATGCAATCCGATTTTTTGTTAGAAATCCTCAAACGATGTAAAGAAAATAATATTCACACCTGTATCGATACCACAGGATTTGCCTCAAGTGAAACGCTCCAGGCCATAGCTAAAAAAGCCGATCTTTTTCTTTACGATCTTAAACTCATTGATGATGAGTTACATCAAAAATATACCGGCGTACCTGCGCAACAGATTTTAAAAAATCTTCAATGGCTCGATGCTCATCATGAAAATGTAATCATTCGTTTTCCTGTTATTCCGGGAATTACAGATACTAAACAGAATCTCTCAGCGATTAAATCTTTTATCAAAACATTAAAAAATATACACCATTTGGATCTATTGCCTTATCACAATATCCAAAACGGGAAATACAAAAGGTTTAATAAAATAAATAAAATGGAAAATATCCAACCTCCAACAGATGAAGTAATGAATAGATTAAAATCCGAATTTGAATCGATTGGATTCAACGTAGGTATTGGTGGATAATTTTAAAAAAACAATGTCATACTTCGACAAGCCTGTCCGTCTCTGCCTTAAAGGCAAACAAGCGGCAGGCTGGCTCAGCATGACCAATAAAATGAATCAAACGATGAACACAAGAATAAAAAAATTACGCAACGAAAGCTTAACAGCAGTCAACAGGATTTCTGCTGAACGCGCACTTTTAGTAACTGAATTTTATAAAAGTGATATTGCCCAAAATATTTCTGTTCCTGTGAGGCGGGCAATGGCTTTTAAATATATCCTTGAGAACAAAAAAATTTGTATTAATGAAGGGGAACTCATTGTTGGTGAGCGTGGCCCTGCACCCAAAGCAACACCTACCTATCCTGAAATTACTTTACACTCCTTACAGGATTTAGAGGTTCTCGATTCAAGGCCAAAAGTATGGTTTAAGGTAGATGACGAAACTAAAAAAATCTACAAAAATGAAATTATTCCTTTCTGGAAAGGAATATCACAGCGCGATAAAATCTTTAAACAACTGCCCGATGAATGGAAAACAGCTTATGAGGCAGGTGTTTTCACCGAATTTCAGGAACAAAGAGCACCCGGACATACGGTAGCAGGGAAAAAGATTTTTCAAAATGGATTGCTCGATTTAAAAAAAGAAATTAAGGAATCGATCCAAAAATTTCAATCAGGCAAAGATACCGATGCTAATAAAAAAATTGAAGAGCTTAAAGGCATGGATATTGCTGCCGATGCCATGATTATTTATGCCCACCGGCATGCTGATGAATTGCAAAAGCTGGCAAAACAAGAAAAAGACCCTCAACGAAAATCCGAATTGATTGAAATGGAACGTATATGCCGAAAAGTACCGGAACATGCTCCGGAGACTTTCCATGAAATGCTACAACATTACTGGTTTATCCATTTAGGGGTGATTACAGAAGTAAATCCCTGGGACTCATTCAACCCCGGAAGGTTAGACCAGCATTTATATCCTCTTTATCAACAAGGCATCGAAAAAGGTATTTTGACAAAAGAAGGTGCTATTGAGCTTCTTCAAGCCTTTTGGGTAAAATTTAACAACCACCCGGCACCACCCAAAATTGGGGTTACCGCCCTTGAAAGTAATACCTATACCGATTTTTCATTAATCAACCTGGGAGGAGTAAAAGAAGATGGAACCGATGCGGTTAATGAATTATCCTATATCATCCTGGATGTGATTGAAGAGATGCGAATCCTTCAACCCAGCTCCATGGTTCAAATCAGTCGAAAAAATCCCGATGATTTTGTAAAACGTGCCATAAAAATCACCAAAACAGGTTTTGGCCAACCCTCCTTTTTTAATACCGATGCCATTATCCAGGAACTGGTTAACCAGGGAAAAAATATTGTTGATGCCAGAAATGGCGGAGCCAGCGGATGTGTGGAAACCGGTGCATTTGGAACCGAAAGTTATATCCTTACCGGATATTTTAACCTCAATAAAATTCTGGAGATTACACTCCATAATGGTACGGATCCACGTACCGGCAAAAAAGTGGGTATAGAAACAGGGACTTCTGACCATTTTAAAAATATGGATGAGTTGATGGAGGCTTATAAAAAGCAACTCAATTATTTTGCTGATATTAAATTGAAAGGAAATAATATTATTGAAAAACTTTATGCCGAAGAACTTCCCGTACCTTTTCTTTCACTGATTATTGAAGATTGCATTTTAAACGCCACAGATTACAATGCCGGTGGAGCCCGATACAACACAAGCTATGTGCAAGGAGTTGGGTTAGGTAGTATTACCGACAGTTTAACATCCATAGCCTATCATGTTTATGATAAGCAAAAAATTACGATGAACAACCTTTTAGAAGCCTTAAAAAATAATTTTGTAGGATTCGAACAATTACGTCATGATTTAATTTATGAAACACCCAAATATGGAAATGACGATGATTACGCCGACCAATATGCTGTTCAGGTATTTGATATTTTCCATGATGCGATAAACGGCAAACCAACTTTCAGGGGAGGCAAATACAGAATAAATATGCTGCCTACAACCAGTCATGTTTATTTTGGAAGTGTTATGATTGCAACACCCGACGGGCGAAAAGCTTTTGAACCTTTATCCGAAGGAATCAGCCCTTTCCAGGGAGCTGATAAAAAAGGGCCAACAGCTGTATTAAAATCGGCTGCTAAAATTAACCATCTGAAAACCGGAGGAACGCTACTTAACCAAAAATTTTCTCCTTCATTTTTTAAAGATGACCAGAGCATGACCAAACTTACCTATTTAATTCGAAGTTATTTCAGGATGGGTGGGCACCACATACAATTTAATGTGGTTAGTGCCAAAACGCTGCGCAATGCACAGAGACACCCTGAAAAATATACCGATTTAATTGTACGGGTAGCCGGATATAGTGACTATTTTAATGATTTAGGGGAAAGTCTGCAAAATGAAATTATTCGTAGAACCGAACATGAGGAAGTTTAATGGTTAGGAGTTCTGAGTTCTGAGTTTTAAGTTTAAATAAAAAAGATAAACAATGATTTTACTGAGACATCTACGGTCTATCTGTCGAATATTGTTGTCATACTGAGCACTTGTCGAAGTATGACAACAATATTCAACAAACTCAGAGTGACAACTATAAAATTATAAAACACATTATCAATCATGAAAAAAATACTTTTAATATCTTTTATCCTTGTTGCGACAATATCCAATCTATTGTCACAAGGAACCACTGAAGATTACCAGCGAGCAGAAAAATTTTTACATTTTAACGTTTACAACCTGGTTCAGAATCTTCATCTAAACCCAAACTGGATTGATAGTACTAATAATTTCTGGTACAAAACAGAACTGAAAAACGGACATCAATTTATGTTTGTTATCCCTGAGGAAGGTAAAGCAAAGCCAGCATTTGACCATACTAAACTGGCTAAAAAACTAACAAAAGTATTAGATAGAAATATTAATCCGGATTCGTTACCTTTTTCAAAAATAGCATTTGATCAAAACCAAAAATCAATAAGATTTAAGGTAGACACCTTACAATTTGAATATGAAATCCAAAAAAACAGCCTAACAGAATATCAACCACAAAAAAATAAACTAAAAAAAAATGAATCCAAATCGCCTGATGGTAAATGGATTGCTTTTGTTAAAGATTATAATCTTTATCTCAGAGATGCTGACACCGGCGAGGAATTTCAGCTAACTTTCGATGGAGAAGCAATGTATGATTATGCATCACCTTTATCCTGGTACAAAATGATCGACGAATCTATAGGCGACACCTACGACCCTGCAATTTATGTACAATGGTCGCCTGATTCGAAAAAGTTTGCAACCATAAAACTAGACCGCAGGAAAGCAAAAAAATTATACTTGTACCAGGCTTTGCCTGTAGAAGGAATGCGTGCTAAAGTTTGGTCGTACGAAAGAGCCCTGCCCGGGGAAGACCTTCCATTGCAGGAATACTTTATTTTTGATGTCGATAATAAATCGAAAGTAAAAGTTGATTTAGAACCTATGGAAGATATCTGGTCGGGAATAGCACCCGGTTGGACAGCAAACAGCAAGACCTTTTACCTGCCACGAATGGCCCGTTACTACAAAGCCCTGGATTTATTTTTTATAAATCCAGAAACAGGGGAAGCTGAACAAAAAATCCACGAAGAGGCGAATACCATGATTGAATACCAGATGAGCGGGTGCAAATTAGTTAATAACGGTGAAAAAATTATCTGGATGTCGGAACGCGATGGATGGAGTCATCTATATCTATATCATGGAAAAACAGGTGAGCTTATAAATCAAATCACGAAGGGAGAATTTGTTGTTCGGAAAATTAATGCGGTAGATGAAGAAAATGAAGTTATTTACTTTACGGCCGGAGGAGTAGAAAAAGAGCGCGACCCATATTTTCAACATTTGTATAAAATTAATTTTGACGGAACAGCAATGCAGCTTTTAAGTCCCGAAGATGCCGAACATGAAATTGAGCTTTCGCCCGACCAAAAATATTTTGTTGATAATTACTCACGGGTTGATTTAAAACCCCATGCAATTTTAAGGAGACTTTTCGATGGGAAACTGGTGATAAAGTTACAGGAGGCTAATATTGAAAAGTTACTTGCTACCGGATGGAAGCATCCCGAAAGGTTTACCGTGAAAGCCCGTGATGGCAAAACGGATATTTATGGGATAATACAATATCCCTCAACCTTCGACCCCAATAAAAAATATCCTATTATTGACAACTCATACTCCGGGCCACAAGCGGTTAATGTGCCTAAATCATTCCGCCGTGGCATTTGGAACGACTGGTTACCGTTGGCCGAAGTTGGATTTATTGTAATGCGTATTGACGGGATGGGAACCGCCATGCGATCCAAGGCATTTCATGATGTGTCGTATAAAAACCTTGGTGATATCGGAGGCCCCGACCATATAGGCGGGATTAGGCAGTTAGCAAAAAAATATTCTTTCATCGACACTAATAAAGTAGGTATTTTTGGCCATTCAGCTGGTGGATACGATGCTGTACATGCTTTATTGAAATATCCCGATTTTTACAAAGTAGGTGTTGCCTCAGCAGGAAATCACGACCATCGGATGGCAAAAGCATGGTGGCCCGAACAATACATGGGAGCTCCAGGAAAACATTACGAAGAACAATCTAACCTTTCAATGGCAGGAAACCTTAAAGGAAAATTATTAATCGCCCACGGCGATATGGATAATAATGTCAACCCTGCATCATCTTATCGTCTGGCTGCCGAACTTATAAATCATAACAAAGATTTTGAGCTAATTATAACACCTAACGACGACCATGGTGGCGTTTGGGGAAACAAATATTTTATCCGAAGGAGAATGGACTTTTTCGTAAAACATTTATGGGAAATCAAACCTCCGAAAGAATTTGAATTTAAAGAATACAAATAATATTATTATAAAATATTGAAATAAGAACCATAAAAATTAGTTATCATGTTTAAAAAAGAAACCTATATTAACCGAAGAAACCAGTTAAAAAAACAATTTAACGCAGGCATTCTCCTTTTTTTAGGAAACGAAGAAAGTGGTATGAACTATGAGGATAACACTTATCCTTTCAGACAGGACAGCTCATTCCTTTATTATTTCGGGTTAGATTATCCCGGACTTTTTGGAGTCATCGATTTAGATGAAGATAAAGATTATATTTTTGGTGATGACCTGACCATTGACCATATTGTGTGGATGGGGTCGCAACCTACCATTAAAGAACGCAGCGAGAAAGCAGGAATAAAAAATACCGGACAGTTAAAAGAAGGGATTGAATTAATTCAAACGGCCAAAAATAAAAAACGCAAGATCCATTTTCTTCCGGCTTACCGTCCTGAACATCAGATAAAACTTTATAACTGGCTGGAAATACCCATCAACGAAACGAATATGCATGCTTCTACTGATTTAATTATTGCTGTGGGCGAACAACGCAATGTTAAATCCGGGGAAGAAATAGAACAACTGGAACAAATTGTAAGCGTAACTGCCGACATGCACTTTGCTGCCATGCGCTATGCAAAACCGGGCATGACCGAAGCACAAGTAGCAGCTAAGGTACACGAAGTGGCACTGGCTGCCGGAGGAAACATCTCCTTCCCTATTATTGCAACCATTAACGGACAAACCCTACACAACCACAATCATGAAAACACGATTAAAGAAGGCGACTTGTTTTTACTGGATGCAGGAGCAGAAAATAAATTACATTACGCCGGCGATATGTCAAGTACATTCCCTGTTTCGCAAAAATTTACCGAGCGACAGAAAGAAATTTACCAAATTGCCTTAAATGCCCACAATGCTGCCATCGATGCATTAAAACCGGGTGTTAATTATAAAGAAATCCACTTTACCGCCGCACGCAAAATATTTGATGGATTAAAAGAGTTGGGATTTACCAAAGGAAATACCGAAGAAGCAGTACAAGCCGGAGCTCATGCACTGTTTTTCCCCTGCGGAACAGGACACCTTATGGGACTGGATGTTCACGATATGGAAAACCTGGGTGAGCAATATGTTGGCTATGCCGGTGAACCAAAAAGCACTTTATTCGGGCTTAAATCACTCCGGTTAGGGCGTGAATTAAAACCAGGATATGTACTTACCATTGAACCCGGGATTTATTTCATTCCTGAATTAATCGACTTATGGAAATCACAAAATAAATTTACTGAATTTATAAATTACGATAAAGTAGAAAAATATAAAGATTTTAGCGGTACCAGGAATGAAGAAGATGTGCTAATTACCGAAACCGGGCACAAAATCTTAGGTAAGCCTCTGGCAAAGTCCATTGAGGATGTAGAGGCCGAACGAGCAAAAGCATTCAAATAATCTATAACAAATGTAAAAAATGAATAAACCAAACTGGACATTTCCTGATGACTGGTTGCAAATAAAAACCATTGATTTGCATCCAGGAGGTGAATTTCCTTAAAGTAACCGGAACAGTATTTATAACAGGTCAAAGCACTTTTTATTTCGATCCTGTGGATACTTTAAAAAATGGTTTTATCTTTAGATAATTTTAAAACAGTATGAAAATGAAGAAAAAAAATTTTAGTCTGTCGATTTTTATATTTCTTTCAATCGTTTGTCTTATATCCTGTAATAAATCAGAGGATTTACAAACAAAATTATCAAACATTGAAGGAACAGAGGTGACTGTAATTGAACCGGATTCAATGTACACCGAATCGTATGATGTACGGTTTTCCCAACCCTTAGATCACAATAATCCTGACAAAGGAACTTTTAAGCAAAGTGTAATCGTTAGCCATGTTGGTTACGACCGCCCTACCGTTGTTATTTTAGAAGGTTACGACTTACATTCGACAAAAGCAGGAGAACTCAGTAAATTGCTCAATGCAAACCAAATAACTATTGAGCACCGGTTTTATGGTGAATCTCAGCCGGATAGCTTACCCTGGGATTTATTAAATGTCAAACAAGCAGCAGCTGATCAACATAAAATTATTCAATCGCTTAAAAATATTTATTCAGGGAAATGGATTTCTACCGGTATAAGTAAAGGCGGGCAAACGACCATCTTTCATCGACGATTCTATCCTAAAGATGTTGATGTGAGTGTTCCCTATGTTGCTCCACTTAATTTTGAACGTGAAGATCCCAGAATTGCAAAACATCTTGCAACTGTAGGTACCAAAGAGTGCAGGGAGAAAATATTGAATTTCCAAAAAGCCCTGTTCGAAAACAAAGAACATATTTTGCCATTGGTAAAAAAACATGCTCAGGAAAAAGGATACAAATTTAAAAATTTAGGCATAGAAAGAGCTTATGATATCAATGTGCTGGAATATTCTTTTGCTTTTTGGCAATGGAATGGCAACTGTGAAAACATACCTTCAGAAAATGCAACTTACGAAGAAATGTTTAAACACTGGACTTCCATCGCTTCTTTTTCTTTTTTTGATGTAAAACCCTTAAGCTCCGACCAGCTTTTCACCTACCAGGCGTTAACGGAACTGGGTTTTTATGATTATGATATTACCCCTTTCAAAAAATATCTGGATGATACCGTAAACATAACTTTTGATTTTAAAATTCCTGAAGGAGTACACTACTCATACAATCCTTCAGTAATGAAAGATATTAATAACTGGGTGCAAAATAATGGCAATTACATGCTATATATTGTTGGGGAATATGATCCCTGGGGAGCAACGAGCGTTAACCCTTCGGACAATACTATCGCTGTTAAAATGATTAATCCAAAAGCAAATCATGCTACACGAATAAAATCATTTCCCAAAGAAATGAGACAAAATATATACAACTTGTTAGAAAGCTGGTTGGATATTGAAATTGAAGCCAATAAAAAGAAAGGTTTAATGAGCAAAGAAGTATTAGAGATTCTATAAATTCAAAATTAAAATTATGATGTTAAAAAAAATCTTTTTATCCACATTAGTATTGTTGTCAAGCATTGAACTAAGCACCAAAGCCTGCACCATTATAGCAGTAGGCAAGGATGCCTCGGCCGATGGATCGGTCATTATTTCACATACCGATACAGGCCCTGACTCAAGGATTTATGTTGTTCCCGGGCAAAAATTTAAACCCGGAGCAAAAGCTCCTGTTTATTGGGGAATTCAGGATGCTTCGTTACCCTTAAAAAATGACGGTGAAATTTTAGGATATATACCCCAAGTAGAAGAAACCTATACCTATTTTCATTCGGCATATTCACATGTAAACGAGTATCAACTCGGTATTGCCGAAAGTACAACCGACCAACTCGAAGAGCTTTTTTGTACCCGCGAAAATGGCGAGCAGATTATGACTATTGAACAAGCCATGATTTTTGCTTTACAGCGATATAAAAAAGCACGTGAAGCGGTTCAGTTTATTGGTGGCTTAATGACTGAATATGGTTTTTTGCCATCGAGCGGGCCGGGTTCTGAAACCCTGGTAATTGCCGATACCAAAGAAGCATGGGTTTTTGAAGTATTTGGCGTTGGCGCCGGATGGGCCAAAGCCAGTGGTAAACCGGGAGCAGTTTGGGCCGCACAGCGCTTACCCGATGATGAAGCAACCATGATTCCTAACTGGAGCATTATAAAAGAAATAGATGCCGATGATACAAACCATTTTATGGTATCAGAAAACTATATGCAGGAAGCTATTGACCGTGGTTTGTATGATCCTAACTCAGGCGAACCTTTTATCTGGCAAAAAACATATGCACCCGAAGTATCGGTTGAATATGCCACAAGCCGCTTTTGGCTGTTCCATCAAACCTTTGTGCCTAACTTAAAAGAGTGGCCTAACCGTTTTCAGGAAGGAAATCCTTACAAAGGAATTCAACCCTATTTTCAGTATGTAGAACCCTTATCGATTTATCCTTTCTCGGTAAAACCCGAAGAAAAAATATCCGTTCAGGATGTAATCGCTTTTCAACGCTCCGTTTACGAAGGAACTATTTACGATATGACCAACGATCCAAACTGGTTGGTTCCTGATGGCGAAGGAGGATACCAAAAAAGCCCGTTGGCAACGCCATTTCCGGGCAGCGATCTACGTAAATTGTTAAATATAACGTATCGACGCCCGGTTGCACGACACCGTGGCCATTACGGAATGGTGCTTCAACTACGCGATTGGTTCCCTGATGAAATTGGCGGTGTTTACTGGGTATACCTCGATAATCCCTACTTTAGCCCTTATGTGCCCATTTATACAGGAAACTTATCGGTACATGAATCATACAAAACATATGACCCGGAGGCTTATAGTGAAAAGTCGGCACGCTGGGCAATCGATTTCGTAGATAACTTAGCTAATTTAAAATTTCAACCAATAGCTGAAGATGTTCGTGAAGTAAGAAATCCATTTGAAGAAGAGATGTTTAAAAACCAAAATGCTATAGAAGCAGAAGCATTAAAATTGTATAAAAAAGACCCCAAAAAGGCACAGGAATATCTAACCAACTACTCCAATGGGCTAATGAATGATGTTACCCAAATGTTTTTGGAACTAAGAAACCAAATCATAACTGATTATACGAATAATCATGAATAAATAATATTTATTGATTACTTACTGCATCTTAGAAAACACCAGTTTTTTTAGTGGCGTAATAAAAAACGTCAAGAACAAGGCTTGCGAAGAATTGGCAGCCAGGAGTTTACTGACGTAAATG
>JASGMZ010000095.1 GCA_030156305.1 Bacteroidales bacterium
TCTAAATAATATCACTAATTTAGCAGGAGAGCTAACCTTTCTACAAACCTCGGCTCTGATGAAAAATGCGACGATGAACTATGTAAATGATTCGGCACCGATGCATATGGCATCGGCTATGAATGCAAAAACAACGGCTGTATTTTGTTCTACTGTCCCGGCGTTTGGCTTTGGCCCGTTAGCTGACCATGCGAAAGTTGTTGAAACCGAAGAAAATTTGGATTGCCGGCCCTGCGGATTGCATGGATATAAAGCTTGCCCAGAAGGACATTTTAAATGTGCTTACACGATAAAGACTGAACAACTAATCTTTTAAGGCATTATGGAAAAAATTTCTGCAACAATAATAACCTATAACGAAGAAAGAAATATCGAACGTTGTTTAAAATCATTACAGGAGGTTGCTGATGAAATTGTGGTTGTTGACTCGTTTTCAAAAGATAATACCCAATCGATTTGTAAAAAATATAATGTAACCCTTTTTGAGAATCCTTTTGAAGGTTATAGTCAGCAGAAAAGATATGCAGTAGAAAAATCGAATTACAATATCATACTATCCCTTGATGCTGACGAAGCCCTCTCGAACCAACTGAAAGAATCTATTCTTTCGGTAAAAAAAGCAAGGAAGTTGGATGCATATAAATGTAATCGTATAACAAATTTTTGTGGTAAATGGATAAGATATGGAGGATGGTATCCTGATAAACAGTTGCGTTTATGGGATAAAAGAAAAGCAGACTGGAACCAGAATAAAATTCATGAAAAAATTGAATTGTACTCTGATTCTGAAATAGGCCAACTGAAAGGAGATCTTTTACACTATTCATATTATACAATTGGTGAGTATATTCATCAGATTAATAAATATTCTGAATTAAAGGCAGAATCTTTAAAAGCTAAAGGAAAAAAAGCCAATATTTATACTTTATTACTAAAGCCTTTTATTACATTTCTTATAAATTACTTCTTAAAAAGAGGTTTTTTGGATGGATATTACGGATTTGTATTAAGTATCAGCTCTGGTTATGCAACTTTCATAACTTATGTAAAACTAAAGCAAAAATCTATAGACAAAATCTGAATCCGTTAACCTTAAAGACTTTTATAAAGTCTTTTTAGCTTGTTAATTATTATTATTGATTTTTTTAACTTAATTTCCTTAGGTAAATACCCTGAAAAGTTTTCTCCTCTTTTTAAATAATATTTCATAAAAGTATTCGAAGATATTCCCCATTTTTGTAAAAATGTAATACTTCCTGTATTCTTTTTTACACGTTTTGTTGATTTGGAGCCAAAATGATATACTTTGCTTTTCCCAACACCTTTAAAATATCTTACACCAGCATCCCATACTTTTTTTGATAAATCAGGATCTGAATACATTCCCGGAGAAAATTCAATACTAAATCCTCCAACCAAATCCCATAGATCGATATGCATAATATTTGGAGGCCATGTACTTCCCATCCAATCGTCTTTATGCAAGTTTTTAAATTCATTGAGTAAAAGTTCCTCTTTAAAATTTTGAAGACTGTTACCATAATCCTTTACAACAACACACGGATTGGAGGTGTAAGAAGGCTCAATCATTGTGCAGGATAGCATAAAATTTTTATGCCCTAACTCCTTAATTTCATTAAACAACTCCAAATCCCAATCTGGCAACATATACATATCGTCATTAGCATAAACGATATATTCTGTTTTAAACAACGATCTGCAAATATTTAGCCCATAACAAATTCCTATATTTTCTTTTGCATGTATATAATCTATTTCGCTTTGAGAATCAACCCATTCAACGGATCCATCATTACCATCATTTATCATTACAATAATTTGATGATTATATGCCGAATTCTTCCTGATACTTTCTATAATTAATTTCAGATATTCTAAATTATTCCAGGTAGGTATTATTATTGAGAATTTAATATCCGAAGATTTAAGCCTGTCCTTTTTTATTATTTTTTCTAACATAATATCAATAATTTTACACGTCTAAATTAATCAAACAAAATTTAATATTTAAAAGAAACTATTGTTTTCTTTAAATCAACTCATTTTTAAATAGTTATGCAAAAAGATATTGAAAAATGTTTAGAAATACTAAGACAAGGTGGTATAATTCTTTATCCTACCGACACCATCTGGGGCATTGGTTGTGATGCAACCAACGAAAAAGCAGTTGAACGTATTTATCAAATAAAAAAACGTAGCGGCCAGAAAAGTATGCTCGTATTATTGGATAATGCAGGGAAAATTCCCTCCTATGTTAATAAGATACCTGATATCGCCTGGGATTTAATCGATTTGGCAGACAAACCATTAACCATTATCTATCCACAAGCAAAAAACTTAGCTAAAAACCTTGTTGCCAGTGATGGCAGCATTGGTATACGAATAACTAACGACCCTTTTACGCAAAAATTGATAGAACGATTTAGAAAACCAATTGTCTCTACCTCAGCCAATTTAAGTGGAGAAAAAGCTCCTGGTAATTTTTCAGCAATTAATCCTCAAATCTTTGATTTAGTTGATTATATTGTGCAATGGAGACAAAATGATTATACTCAAGCCTCTCCGTCGGGAATTATAAAACTTGGAGTCAACGGAGAAATAGAAGTGATTAGAAAATAATACCCGTTGACTTCTAACTATTTTTTTATCATCAATGAAATGCTAAAATTCTGAATATTGTTGAATAAAAGAAGCATTAAAATTACATTTCCTGCAATATTTTTGTTTATTTTTGAACTATTGGATACTTTCTTTAAGATAGAATTTTAAAATTATACTATGATCTGGTTTCCAAAATCATATACTCCAAGATGGATTGTTTTTCTGATTGATTTATTTATATGTGCCATATCAATTTCTTCAGCCTTTTTACTACGTTTTAATTTTGCTATACCTGAACAATATTTTGACAGCCTGACATTTATTATCCCATTTGTTTTGTTTGTTCGCTCTATTACATTTCTAATATTTAGAACTTATGCAGGTATTATAAGGTATTCAGGCGCTAAAGATACCGAACGCATTTTCGTCGTCGCAATAACCGGAAGTATCCTTTTTATAATAATTAATATTTTAAATTATTACTTAATCAACGGAACGTTCATTATTCCTTTTTCAATCATTGCTATTGATTTTCTTATCACCATTTTTCTAATGACATCATTTAGGCTTTCTACCAAAATTATTTATCAGGAATTATATAACCCTACAAAAGAAAAAACGGCTATTGTTATATATGGGGCAGATCAATTTGGTGTAATTACCAAAAGAACACTAGATCGTGATGCAGAAAGCAAACACAAAGTATTGGCTTTTTTAGACATTAACCATGCGAATATTGGCAAAACGTTAGAAGGTGTAACCATCTATCACCCCCAGTATTTGGATAGCCTTGCAAAAAAAAATGATATTGAAAAATTAATTATCGCTAAAGAAAATATAGATTCGGAAGAAAAACAATCTATTATTGAACAATCCCTACAAAACAATATTAAAGTACTTACTTTACCCGACGTTAATACATGGATTAATGGAGAACTTAGCTTTAACCAGATTAAAGAAATTAAAATTGAAGATTTACTGGAACGTCCCCCCATTATTTTAGACGTTAACAAAATAAAAAAGAAACTTTTAAATAAATGTATCTTAGTAACTGGCGCAGCAGGTTCTATTGGAAGTGAAATCGTAAGACAACTCATAGCCTTTAACCCCAGTAAAATTATACTTTTCGATCAGGCGGAATCTCCTTTATATGACATGGAGCTTGATTTACAGGAAAAATTCAATTTCTATAATTTCGAAATTGTCATTGGAAATATTGCAGATGAATACCGAATACAAAAGCTTTTCGAAGTATATAAACCTTTAATAGTTTTTCATGCTGCAGCCTATAAGCACGTTCCTATGATGGAAAACAATCCGACCGAAGCCTTAAGAACGAACATCATGGGCACTAAAATTTTAGCCGACATCGCTCATGCTTTTAAAGTTGAACAATTTGTAATGGTTTCCACAGATAAAGCTGTAAACCCTACGAATGTTATGGGTGCGTCGAAAAGAATTGCCGAAATATATGTACAAGCTTTTAACCAGGTATCAAACACTAATTTTATTACCACAAGGTTTGGCAATGTACTGGGTTCTAATGGTTCAGTAATTTTACGATTTAAAAAACAAATTGATAAAGGAGGCCCTGTTACGGTTACTCATCCTGAGGTTACCCGTTACTTTATGACTATCCCCGAGGCTTGTCAATTAGTACTCGAAGCCGGAGCAATTAGTAGAGGTGGTGAAATTTTCCTGTTCGATATGGGAAAATCAGTTAAAATTATCGATCTGGCAAAAAAAATGATAAAACTCTCCGGATTAGAGATTGGAAAAGATATACAAATTAAATATACCGGGTTAAGGCCTGGAGAGAAATTATATGAAGAACTCTTAAACGATAAAGAAAATACGATCCCTACCCACCATTCAAAAATTATGATTGCGAAAGTAAGAACCTATGATTTTGACCAGGTAAAGTGGGAAATCCAGCAACTTATTTTGCTGCAAAAAGAACATAACAACATGGAAATTGTTAAAAAAATGAAAGAGATTGTTCCGGAGTTTAAAAGTCAAAACTCTGTGTACGAAGAGTTAGATATTGAATCCCAAAAGTAAAATCATGGCCAATAATTTTCAATTTTTCCATAAGTCCCCCGTACAAATCCGTTTTAATGATTTTGACATCTTAAAGCATGTAAACAACTCGATTTACCAAAACTATTTCGACATTGCTCGTTCCAATTATATCAAACAGGTTTTTCAGGAAAAAATACAATGGCAGGCAAATGGCCTTGTTTTAGCAAAGGTAACCCTTGAATTTATTCGCTCCATTTTGGTTGATGATGAGATTGAAGTAGTAACAAAAATATACCATTTAGGGAATAAAAGCCTAAAAATGTTTCAACAAATCATAGATAAAAAATCACACGAAGTAAAAGCTACCTGCGACTCAGTAATGGTTGCTTATAAAGGGTCATCAGACAAACCACATCCTATACCCCAAAAATGGAGGGAAAAGATTATAGCATTCGAAAAAGATATAGATTTCAAAAACTAAACTAATCCAAATCTATTATTCCGTCGACAATATGAAGCAAAATAACCCGCTCATCATCATCAACTTCAATAATAAGCTCGTCGTTAGCTGGTAAAAGCAATTCGTTAACGGATGTTTTAACTTTTAACAAAGGATTCTCCGGAATATCTAAAAATTCTATCACTTGACCAACTAATTTATTATGCTGATCTTTTACAATATATCCTGTAATATCAATATACTCTTCCGTCGAATAATTTAAATTTTTTATCTGTGATTCAGATAAATAAAAATCAGCATTGATAAATTCATGTGCTTTTTTTTCACTGTCAACTCCTTCAAGTTTTACCAAAGTAGTATTTACTGATTTTTCTTGAATAGCAACAATAAAAAAAGGAACCAATTTCCCATCGGCCTCGACAAAAATTGATTCCAGTTTTTTTATTTTTTTAGGAAGATCATTTTTAAATTTTAGGATTATTTCTCCTTTTGTACCAAAGGTTCTTAAAAGAGATCCTGCTAAAAAATGATTATCCTTAATCATGCATGAAAATATGCTTACCCTTTTTTGGTTTCGTCGTTATTTTCAGCTTTTGGAGCTTCTTCTTCTGATTTCACAGCTTCTTCTTGAGGCTTTTCAGCTTTTGTTTCCTCAATTTGTTTTTCTTCAGGTTTTTCTTCTTCAGCTTTTGGAGCTTCTTGTACTGCATTAGCTTTTGCTTCCTCAGCGGCAGCTTCAGCATTTTTCTTTGCTAATTCTTCAGCTCTTGCTTCCCTAATCTTCGTTTCAGCTTCTAAACGTTTTTTATCTTCGTCGGCAATACCATTTCGAATCTGTTCACGTTTAGCTTCAATTTTGCTTTCTTTATCCTTAAGCCAGCTTTGGAATTTCTCTTCGGCTTGCTCTTCAGTTAAAGCACCTTTTTTTACTCCTTCGAGTAAGTGTTTTTTCATTAAAACACCTTTGTACGACAAGATAGCTCTACAAGTATCAGTAGGTTGAGCGCCTTTTTGTAACCAATCTAATGCTCTATCAAAATCAAGTTCAATAGTAGCAGGATTTGTTATAGGATTGTAAGTTCCTATACTTTCAATATATCTACCATCCCGTGGCGCCCTGCTATCTGCGACAACAATGTGATAATAAGGTAATTTTTTTCTACCTCTCCTTGTTAATCGAATTTTTACAGGCATACTCTTTCTTTTTAATTTTAATTAAACCTACTTTTTTAAAATGTCCGGCAAAGATACAATTTTATTTCAATTATAAAATATTTTTAATCGATTAATAATAAAAAGATTCCTTGCAGAAATTCCAATAACCATCCCTCTCAAAACGAACAGATCGTTTTTATCAAACCGTTTAAACTTCACAAAAATAAAAAACCAAATGAACAAAATTTTGTTAGGGATACAAGTTCGATAATAATTGTATATTTTTTAAATACTTATTAACATCACTAAGCATATTTAAAGGTATTTTTATAATTTTAACCTTCGAATAACAACTTAGTAATCCAACACAAAAAACTATAAATCAACACTTTAAAATGACAACTTTTACTCATTTACATGTACATACGCAGTATTCAATTTTGGATGGCGCATCCGACGTAGCTCAACTCATTAAAAAAGCAAAAAATGATGGAATGCCGGCAGTTTGTATTACCGATCACGGCAACATGTTTGGAGTAAAACATTTTTTTAACGAAGCCAAAAAACAAAAAATAAAGCCTATCATCGGTTGTGAAATATATGTTGCAGAAGGCAGCAGAAAGGAGAAAAAAGGAAAAGAAGATCGCAGCGGATATCACCTGATATTACTAGCCAAAAATCAAACCGGTTATAAAAACTTAACCCGTCTGGTTTCTTATGCATGGATTGAGGGTTTTTACTATACACCACGAATTGACTGGGAGCTATTAAAAGAATATCATGAAGGAATTATTGCCTCATCGGCATGTTTGGGCGGTGAAGTTCCTCAGGCTATTATGAATAAAGGAGAGAAAGCCGGAGAAAAAATAGCGCTCCAATTTAAAGAAATCTTTGGTGATGATTTTTATTTAGAACTACAACGCCATCCATCTGGTGATCCTAAAAAAGATAAAGATGTTTATGAGAATCAAATCATCGTAAACCAGGCATTAATTAATATTTCCCAAAAACACCATATCAAATTAATCGCAACAAATGATGTTCACTTTATAAATGCTGAAGATGCCGAAGCACACGATCGGTTAATATGCTTAAATACAGGTAAAGATATCGACGATCCTACCCGAATGAGCTATACCAAACAGGAGTACTTCAAAACTCAAGAAGAAATGACTACGCTTTTTGAAGATATTCCTGAAGCATTAGCAAACACCAATGATATTGTTGAAAAAATAGAAGATTTTGATCTGAATTGCGATCCCATAATGCCTGAATTTAAGCTACCCGAAGGATTTGACAATGAAGACGAATATTTGCGACATATCACCTACGAAGGAGCGAAAAAACGATACGATGAAATTACCGACGAATTACGTGAAAGGATTGATTTTGAGCTTTCGGTAATAAAAAACATGGGTTTTCCCGGATACTTTTTAATTGTGCAGGATTTTTTAAATGCCGCTCGTGAAATGGATGTATCTGTCGGCCCGGGACGCGGTTCAGCAGCCGGTTCTGTTGTAGCTTACTGTAATCGGATAACCGATATTGATCCTATAAAATACAATTTACTTTTTGAGCGTTTTTTGAATCCTGATCGGATATCGATGCCTGATATAGATATTGATTTTGATGAAGACGGCCGGGAGAAAGTACTGGATTGGGTGGTAGATAAATATGGATACAATAAAGTAGCACACATCATCACTTTTGGAACCATGGCTGCAAAAATGGCTATCCGCGATGTGGCTCGTGTTGAAAAATTACCATTAAGTGAAGCAGACCGATTGTCTAAACTTGTGCCCGAAAGGCCCGGAATATCCTTAAAAAAAGCTTTCGAAGAGGTTCCTGAACTTAACAATGCAAAAAAATCAGACAATGAACTGATTGTAAAAACACTAAAGTTTGCCGAAACACTTGAAGGATCAGTACGACACACTGGCCTTCATGCTTGTGGTATAATTATTGGCAAAAACGATTTAGTAGAGCATATTCCGGTTTGCACATCAAAAGATTCTAAACTTTTAGTAACCCAATACGACGGGAATCATGTAGAATCGGTCGGAATGCTGAAAATGGATTTTCTTGGCCTTAAAACGCTTTCTATCATAAAGGATGCAGTTGAAAACATAAAAGAATCGCACAACATAGATATAGATATTTCAAGCATTCCATTAGACGATGAAAAAACACTTGAGCTATATAGCCGTGGAGAGACAACAGGACTATTCCAATTCGAATCACCGGGAATGAAAAAGCACCTAAAAGCTTTAAAACCAAACCGGTTCGACGACCTGATTGCGATGAACGCCTTATATCGCCCGGGTCCGATGGATTATATCCCTTCATTTATTGCTCGTAAACACGGTAATGAACCCATAAATTATGATCTTCCAGAAATGGAAGAATTCTTACGCGACACCTATGGAATTACTGTTTACCAGGAACAGGTGATGCTTCTTTCACAAAAACTCGCGGGCTTTACCAAAGGACAAGCCGACTCGCTGCGAAAAGCTATGGGAAAAAAGAAAAAAAACCTGATGGAGCAGCTTAAAGAAAAATTTATTGCCGGTTGTAAACAAAATGGGTTCGACCTTAAAATTATAAATAAAATTTGGAACGACTGGGAAGCTTTTGCTCAATACGCATTCAATAAGTCACACTCAACCTGCTATGCTTACGTATCCTACCAAACAGCATATCTTAAAGCCCATTTTCCCGCCGAATATATGGCCGCTGTTTTAAGCCGAAACTTTACCGACATTAAAAAAATCACCATCTTTATGGACGAAGCCAAACGGATGGGAATTTCTGTGTTAGGGCCTGACATTAACGAAAGCAGACTAAAATTTAATGTGAATAAAGAGGGGAACATTCGGTTTGGATTAGGTGCGATTAAAGGAGTTGGTGAAAATGCTGTAGTTAAAATCATAGAGGAAAGAAAAGAAAACGGGCCGTTTAAAAATATTTACGACTTTGTTGAACGGGTTTCCCTTACGCAAATAAACAAGAAAACCATCGAAGCTCTTGCTACTGCCGGGGCTTTTGATAATCTTGATAAAATGAAACGGGGGCAGTACTTTGCTACTACCGATACTAAAGAAAGTACATTTATTGAAAGCCTTATCCGCTACGGAAACATGTTCCAAAACGATAAAAACACACAACAACAATCTCTGTTCGGCGGAAAAGACACAATAGAAATTTCCAAACCTTCAATACCAACCGAAGAAGATTGGCCAAAACTTGAAAAATTAAAACGCGAAAAAGAAGTCATTGGCGTTTATCTATCGGCACATCCATTAGATGACTTTAAAATGGAAATTGAGCAATTTTGTAACGCTACACTTGCTGATTTTGATGATTTAAACAATATAAAAGGAAGAGAATTAACCATCGCTGGTATTGTTACTGAAGTTAAGCATGCTATTGCAAAAAATGGAAATCCTTATGGATTTTTAACATTACAGGATTATTCCGAATCGTATCGGTTTGCTCTTTTTGGCAAAGATTATGAAAATTTTAGAAAATATTGTTACGAAGATTACTCTTTGCTCATTAAAGGGAAAGTACAACCAAAACCATACCGGGATAACGAACTTGAATTTAAAATAAAACAAATCATGTTATTAAGCCAGGTACGCGACAATTTAGTTAAAAGTATTTCATTAACCATTCCGCTAAATACTATTTCTAATGGGCTAATTGAAGAAATAAAGGAGTTTGCATTAACAAAAAAAGGGAAAGCAACCTTAAAATTTAAAATTGTAGATACCGAAGAAAATATTATTATCAACATGTTCTCAAGATCAGAACGGATAAACATTACAAACGAATTGATTAACTATCTTGATGAAAAAAGCGATATACAATATTCGATAAATTAAACAATTTATCCGTAAATTTGTAATTATCCAACATA
>JASGMZ010000096.1 GCA_030156305.1 Bacteroidales bacterium
GTTAATGCAAATATAACGAAATGAACCGAGCCATGACAAAATTTTTGATATATACGACAATGATTAAAGTGGAGCAAGAATTGTTCGTACCCCAAATGTAACTTATCATGGCGAGCTCCATCTGACCATTAAAATAAAAATTATAAACAGATGAAAATGTTTTTTGGTTTTATCGTTTAAAAAGAAAAGAGGTACGTTTTGGTTTTGTACCTCTTTACATGATTAAAATTAAATTGTTTTATGCAATATTCATCTCTTCCTTAATAGCTTTGGCCAGTCGTTTAACTCCTTCGGTAGTTTTTTCTTTCGACGTGTATGAGAAGTTAATACGCATGGTATTTTTTCCACTACCATCGCAGTGGAATACGCTACCCAGTACAAAAGCCACATCATTCTCAATGGCTTTTTTAAATAATACTTCAGCATCCATATATTCCGGTAAGGTTAAGAAAAGGAATAAGCCACCTTCAGGCTCGGTCCATTTTACACCTTCGGGCATATATTCTTTAAATGCTTTAAGCATATTATCCCGTTTTTCGTGGTATTGCCTGATAATACCTTTCAGGTTTTCGTCAAAGTATCCTTTATCCATGTATTTAAAAGCAATTTTTTGATTTAGCGTAGGTGTACATAAATCGGCTGATTGTTTGGCAACTACTATTTTATCAATAATTTGTTCATGGGCCACAACCCATCCAACTCGGAAGCCCGGGGCAAAAATCTTTGAGAATGTTCCTAAGAGGATTACCTGGCCTGAGTTGTCTAACTCATAAATGGTACGCTGAGGTTCGCCTTCAAAACGAATTTCACGGTACGGGCTGTCTTCAACAATCAACACATCATATTTTTTAGCCAGTGCAATAATCTCCAGTCTTCTCGATTCGGGCATGGTAATACCAGCAGGATTTTGGAAGTCAGGAATTATATAGATAAATTTTGGTTTTTCGCCATTGGCTTTTAACTCTTCTAATTTTTCTTCGAGTTTATCGGCGCGCATGCCATGTTCATCGAACTTAATGCCTTGTAAGTTGGCACCATACGTGTTAAAAGCTCCTAAGCCACCAAGATATGATGGTAATCCACAAATAATTTTATCACCCTGGTTAATAAAAATTTTACCTAATAAATCCAGTGCTTGTTGCGATGATGTGGTAATGACCAGATTGTCAAGCTCCAGTTTTAATCCCTCTTTTTTGTACCGTTCCACTAAAATATTACGTAATTCGGGGACACCTTCGGTGGCTCCGTATTGTAGTGAACCTGGCCCATCAGTATCTAAAATTTCGGTGGTGATTTCTTTCAATTGCTCAATAGGAAAAGACTCAGGTGCTGGTAATCCGCCTCCAAAAGAGATAACCTCGGGGCGTTGCGTTAGTTTTAGAATTTCACGAATAGCCGAACGCTTCATGTTTTTGGCGCAGGCCGAAAATATTTGTTCTAAATCGGTAATCATATTTTATCCTCCAATATTTTATTATTAAATTGATTAGTATGTACGAAGTTGTTGCGAATTTGCAAAATAGTTGTGTGATAAACAAGAAAATAGAAATGTTATATAATAGGTATTGATGAGAATTAAAATTTAATTAGTTATTAAACATAATACTTAATGAGCAAAATTTATTATATTTAGTGGCTATAAGAAAATATCAATAACTGCGTTACGCTCGCATTGGCAATTAGTCATTTATGTCAGTAAACTCCTGGCTGCCAATTCTTCGCAAGCCTTGTTCTTGACGTTTTTTATTACGCCACTAAAAAAACTGGTGTTTTCTAAGATGCACTATTTCGATATTTAGTTGAAATCATTACTTTTGAATAATATTTAAATTTCAGGCAATGGGAAATCAAGGCAACATATTAATCATTGACGATGAATCCACACATTTGCTTTTATTGCAAACGATTTTGCAAGACGAAGGATATCATACCGAAATTGCAGACCATCCTCAGAAAGGGTTAAAATTACTAAAAGAGAATAATTACCAGGTATTGATACTCGATATAATGATGCCTGGAATGGATGGTTTTGAGGTGTTGGAAAAAATCAGGAAGGATAAAAAATTGAAAAAGCTTCATGTTATCATCATTTCAGCGAAAACTGATTCGTGGAGTATTAAAAATGCCATGAACCGGGGAGCCTTTGATTATCTTACCAAGCCAATAAATATCCAGGATGTAAAAAATAAAGTAAAATCGGCTATGGTAGAAAATGTGTTGGGTGATGATGAATAAATGAGGTATATATGTTATAATTCAATACATCGGCTAACTACCATTTTGCATGCATTGGTATTCCCCAGTTCGCAAGCTTTATGAAAATCATCACACGCTTTATCTTCTTCTTGTAATTTTAAATAAATCATCCCCCGGTTATAAAAAGCAAATGGATTCTGCGGATCAATGTCAATTACTTTTGAGAAATCATCCATTGCTTCAGTATAATTTTTGTTTTCGTAGTATAATGCGCCCCGGTAAAAGTAGGTGTTTGGATTATTGGGGTTTAACTGAATGGTTTTTGAATAATCTTCGAGCGCCTGGTCAAAATTCATGAGTTTTTGATGGGTAGCTCCTCTGTTGACAAAGAATTCGCTTTTAAGTATTTTGTTGTTTTGACTCGGAATTAAGTCGATTCCACGGTTAAAATCGTTTAATGCATCTTTAAATTTACCCCTATGGAAATATGCTTTGCCGCGTGTAAGATAAAAAGGAGCATAATCGGAATTAAACTCCATAGCATTGTCTATTGTTTTTTCCGCTTGTCGGTAATCCTCCATTAAAATTAAAACTCTTGCTTTTCCATCTAAGGCAGGAGCATAAGTAGGAAGTGATTGAAGTGCATCCTCAAATTTTTCTAATGCCGATTTATAATCCTCAATTTTTATAAAATCATTGCCTAAATTAACCAATGACTCTAAATCGCGTGTTTGAGCTAACAAAAAGGTATTTAATAAAAGCAAAATAGAAAATGTTGAAAAAAGACGCTTCATTATTTTATGATTTAAAATCGATGCATTATTGTGTGAAAATAATAAATATTTTTTAATTATCTACTTTTAAACCGAAGTTTCAAATAAAGTTCGGTTAACAATCGACCTTCCCAGGGTAATTTCATCGGCATATTCAAGGTCGTCGCCAATAGATACCCCTCTTGCGATAGTGGTTATCTTTACCGGGTAGTTTCTAAATTTTTTATATAAATAATAATTTGTAGTATCGCCTTCCATCGTGGTACTAAGCGCCAGAATAATTTCATTGGCTGATCCTTCTTCAATTTTTTTTGCCAGCATTTCAATGTTAAGGTCATTAGGGCCAATGCCATCCATCGGAGATATTATACCTCCCAATACATGGTAAATTCCGGTGTATTGATGTGTGTTTTCAATGGCCATTAAGTCGCGGGCATTTTCAACTACACAAATGGTGCTGTGGTCTCTTTTTTTATCGCTGCAAATCGAGCAAATATCATTATCCGAAATGGTATTACAACTTTTACAATGTTTAATTTCGTTTCGTAATTTAATAATGGCTTCGCCAAAGTGAATTACTTCTTCTTTTTCCTGGTTTAAAAGATGCAGAACTAACCGTAAAGCCGTTTTTCGGCCTATGCCAGGTAATTTGGCAAACTCATCTACTGCACTTTCCAATAATTTTGATGAAAAATTTTGTATACTCATGTATCAACAGATAAAAATGAAATTAATAGGTTTAATCTTATCCTGTTCAAAAATAATATCAATTGAACGAATAACAATTTTTTAAGTTATAAATCTTTTTTATTATCCTTGTAGCTTCAAAAATTTAACCTTGTAAAAATGTCTCCATATCTGGTAATATTTATTATAGCAGTCTATTTTGTGGTACTTTTAATTATTTCTTATTTCACAAGTAGAAATGCGGATAATGCATCTTTTTTTCTGGGAAACAGACAGTCGCCCTGGTATATTGTTGCTTTTGGAATGATTAGCGCTTCACTCTCGGGAGTAACCTTTATTTCTGTACCCGGTTGGGTGGTTGACAGTAATTTTTCGTATATGCAGCTGGTGCTGGGGTATCTGTTAGGATATGCTGTTATTGCCCAGGTTTTAATTCCCTTATATTATCGGTTAAATTTAACCTCTATTTATACTTATCTTGATAAGCGATTTGGTTTTTTTGCTTACAAAACCGGAGCCTCTTTTTTCCTGTTATCGCGTATTATTGGTGCCTCATTCAGGTTGTTTCTTGTTGCCAATGTATTACAAATTGCCGTTTTTAATCAATTAAATATTCCTTTTGAAATAACGGTAATCATTACGATTATTTTAATATGGCTATATACCTTTAAGGGAGGGATAAAAACTATTATTTGGACCGATAGCTTACAAACGCTTTTTATGCTTACTGCTGTTGGGGTAACTATTGTTCTCATTAGCAAACACCTGAACCTTGATTTTTCAGGAGTAATACATACGATAGTGGATAATGAACATTCACGGATATTTTATTTCGAGGATTTTAAAGGGCCTTACTATTTTTTTAAACAGTTTTTTTCCGGGGCTTTTATTGCTATAGTAATGACAGGCCTTGACCAGGATATGATGCAGAAAAACCTAAGCTGCCGGAATGTTAAAGAAGCCAAAAAAAATGTTTACTGGTTGAGTATATCGCTTATTCCTGTTAATTTACTGTTTATGTCGCTGGGTGTCTTGCTGGTTGTTTTTGCTCAAAAAACAGGGATTGGCATTCCCGAACAAACGGATGATTTATTTCCTATTATTGCTACACAAGGCTACCTGCATCCTGTAGTATCAGTATTTTTTATTATTGGCCTGGTCTCTGCTGCATACAGTAGCGCCGATTCAGCATTAACGGCATTAACCACTTCGTTTACGGTAGATATTTTAAACCCTAAAAATGTATCCGAAAAGAAATTAAAAAATATCCGTAAAAAAGTACATGTGGGAGTTTCTGCCGCTTTAGTTATAGTGATACTTATTTTTAATGCCATCAATAACGAAAGTGTGATTAGTGCTGTATTTAGTGTGGCAGGATATACTTATGGCCCATTGCTTGGCTTATACAGTTTTGGCCTGTTTACACGGATTTCTGTAAAAGATAAGTTTATTCCTATAGTTGCTGTACTATCTCCGGTTATATGTATGGTTATTGACTTTAACTCACAAGCTTGGTTCAATGGGTATGAGTTTGGATTTGAATTATTGATGCTCAACGGGTTAATAACATTTATCGGACTGTTTATCATTCGAAAGCGGAACAAAAAATAGTTAAATGATTAAATTTTATTGAAAAACGATAATTTTTAACCGTATTTTACTATTTCTATCGGCGTTTATTATTTAGTAACGTTTAATTATCATGAAGAAGCGAATGTTTTTTATATTCATTGGCGTTTTAATTATTATTACCGAATCTTTTTCCCAGGAATCTGTTCTTGCAAGTAAAGTCTTAAGGATTAATGCAATAAATCCAGGGATTGAATATGAAGCCCCTCTTTTTAATCAATCCACATTTTCAATCAACGTAGGAGTAGGATATGGTGGCTCGCATCCCAACTTAACCACATATGCTTCGGGGTGGTTATATTTAATTGCCACTTTTGCAGATATCTATTATCGAAACTATTATAATCTTGAAAAAAGATTAAAAAAAAGTAAGAGCATTCAATATAATGCGGGTAATTTCTTTGGATTGCGTATGCTTACCCGGGGAAAAGCATTGAGTTCCAATTTTTCACGTACAAGCGATTATGATTTTGCTATTGGCCCTACCTGTGGTTTGCAACGATCTTTTGGCAAAATTAATCTGCTGTTCGATATAGGATTTGTTTATTATTTCGATACGAAAGGGAATGATGGATTTGTACCTACACTGGAACTCAATATAGGGTATAATTTTGGTTTATAATTGTTTTATGAATATATCTATTGGACTGTCTTATAGGTTTTAAGCAACATTATACAAAGAAGTTGTTTGAAATTTTTTAAAATTCATTTTTACATTATTATTGGTTTTCTTAACTTTAGTTAAAGAAAAAAAATGGAATATGTTTGAACGCTTTTTACATCAAACACCTTTCTTTCGGTTTACCATACCTTTGATAGCCGGTATAGTTTTTCAGATTATTTTTCCGCAAACAAGTCTTCCGACGAAACTTCTTTGCTTGATTATTTTTATTTTTATTGTTGGTTTGCAAATTACTAAGCAAACGCAACATTTTTATATCAATAGGCTTTGGGGAATTTTGGTTACGGTTTTTATTTTTTTATTCGGAATACAACTAATAAAGGACAAACAAAACGCTAAACCGGATTTTAATGATAATAAACAAAAATACATTGCTACAATAATTGAAGAACCTTCGGTAAAATCCAATAGTTATCAAACTACATTATCGATTAATTATGTAAAAGATTCCTGTTGTTGGAATCAGGAAAAGGGGAAAATCCTGGCTTATTTTGAAAAAGACACGAATGTACACCAACTTGCTTTTGGTGATCAACTAATCATAGAATCATACGTAAATCCAATTAAACATAGTGGTAACCCTAATGCATTTAATTATAAAAAGTATCTTGCTTTTCGCGATATCCATTATCAAACATATATCCAATCCGGACATTTTGAGATTTTAAATCATAACCAGGGGCCGGTGCTTTATCAGTTTTCTAATAAAATTAGAAACAACCTGTTGAATATCTACCAAAAAAATAATATTACAGGCGACGAGTTTGCGGTTTTATCAGCTCTTACATTGGGTTACAAAGAGGAATTAACCGCTGATGTTAGAGAAAGCTTTTCATCAAGCGGAGCAATGCACATTTTGGCTGTTTCAGGATTGCATGTTGGTATCATTTATATCATTTTAGCACGTATATTATTTTTCTTGCAACGAAATAAATATGGACGAATTATTCAATCGCTGCTGATTATTTTAGCCCTTTTCTTTTATGCTTTTTTAACGGGGCTTTCCAGCTCGGTCTTACGGGCTACAATTATGTTTTCTATTGTAGCGTTAGGAAAAGTATTTATCCGGCAATCCAATATTTATAATACTATTTTCCTTTCGGCTTTTATTATGTTGCTGGCAAATCCATATTCAATTGCCGACGTAGGTTTTCAACTTTCATACATGGCCGTTTTTAGCATTATTTTCTTTTATCCAAAAATTTATGGGTTAATAGAAGTTAAATATGCCTTAGGCGATAAAATATGGCAACTTATTGTTGTGGGTATTGCTGCTCAAATAGGGACTTTCCCTTTAACACTGTTTTATTTTAATCAGTTTCCGGTATATTTTATCCTGGCCAATATTTTTATAATCCCTATAGCCATAATTTTAATTTATGCTGCAGTTACCCTCTTTTTATTTTCTTTTTCTGATTTTATCATCGGTTTCCTGGCCCCGATAGTTAAATATATTACTTTTGGCTTAAATTATGCGGTAAAGGCTATCAGTGAACTGCCTTTTTCAAAAATTCAAAACATTCAGTTAGATTTATTTGAAGTAATGATTCTTATGCTTATTATTCTCTTACTTTCATTTTTTATCCTTTCAAAACGAATACATTTTTTTAAATTTGCTATTGTTGTACTTTTTATATTGCCTTGTTACAATTTAATAACCAAATATATAAAATCGCATGAGTCGTATTTTATTGTTTATAATATACCGAAAATTTCAGCTATTGATTTTGTTGAACACAATAAGAATAAATTGTTTATAAATACTAAAGCAACAACTGATAGTAGTTTTATAAAATACAACATCATGCCTTTTTGGCAAAATCAGAAAATACAAAAACCAACAATTCATACATTACCAGATCAACCCTGTCATTATTATTACTATAAAAATCAAAAGATTATACAAGTAAATAGTAATTCATTATTTCGTTTTCCATCAAATAATAAGCTCGAAGTAGATTATGTTATTTTATCAGAAAATCCCCGGCTTGATATTAAAGATCTTACAAGAAATTTGAATTTTAAAATGTTAATTTTTGATTCCTCTAATAATTACTATTCCATAGCTAAATGGGAAAAACAATGCCAGGAGTTAGGCCTTAATTATTATGATTTAACAGAACAGGGAGCTTTTGTAAAAAAACGGTCATCCTTTCTTTAATAATTATAAAAAAAAGGGATCATTATTTTTTGTAAAATGATTATGTTACTTTGCCTTTTTATGTACATTTGTCGCTTAAATTTAATTTGACTATGAAGATAATAATTGCCGGTGCAGGAGAGGTTGGAACACACTTAGCAAAAATGTTAAGTAATGAGTTTCACGATATTACTATTATTGACCCTTTAGTTGAGAATCTTAAGGATATTGATGCTTCCCTGGATTTATTAACTATTACGGGGTCGGCAATATCCATAGAAGTGCTAAAAGAAGCAAAAATTAAAAAGACTGATTTGTTTATTGCAGTAGCTCATTCTGAAGAAACAAATTTAACCGCTGCTATACTTGCCAAGAAATTAGGTGCCAAAAAAACGATTGCCCGGGTAGATAATAACGAATACATCGAGCCGGGAAATATTTCTCATTTTACAAGTTTGGGTATTGATTATCTTATTTATCCCGAACGGATTGCTGCCAGAGAGGTTGTACATTTATTAGGACAGGCAGAGATTTCGGAATCTGTGGATTTCTCCGGAGGTAAATTATCCCTTTATGTATTGAAACTTGGAGAAAATGCTCCGGTTATTGATAAGACCTTAATTGATGTGATCAAAGAGAATGATAAAATTGAATTTAGAGCTGTAGCTATTACCCGTAATGGAGAAACCATTATTCCGCGCGGGCACGATTATTTTCAGGTAAATGACCTGGTATATGTGGTGACCAATAGATCAGGTATTCGCGATGTTTTAAAATATTCAGGAAAGAAGAAACTGGATATTAAAGATGTGATGATTCTTGGTGGAAGCCGGATTGGAAAACGAACAGCCAAATCACTCGAAGGCCGATTCAATATTAAACTAATTGAAATTGATAAAGAAAAAAGTGCTGAACTGGCCGATTATTTAACCAATGCCCTGGTAATTAATGGCGACGGGAGAAACATCGACCTGCTGGTTGAAGAAGGTTTACCTAATATGGATACATTTATTTCCGTTACTGGAAATTCCGAAATTAATATTCTTTCGTGTATGCTGGCCAAACGAATGGGCGTTAAAAAAACGATTGCTGAGGTAGAAAATATCGATTATATCGATTTGGCTGAAAATATGGGGATTGATACCATTATCAATAAGAAACTGATTACGGCAAGTCGTATTTTTACATTTACCATGAGTGCCAAAGTAGAATCAATGAAGTGTTTAACAGGCTCAGATGCTGAGGTTTTAGAGTTTGTTGCAAAACCCGGTTCTAAAATTACCCATGGGCGCTTACGCGATATAGAATTCCCTAAAGATGCTATAGTAGGTGGAATTATTAGAAAAGATAAGGGCATAATTGCCAAAGGAGATACACACGTAAATGCTTACGACAGAGTTGTTGTATTTGCCTTACCATCAGCAGTGAAAAAGATGAATAACTTTTTTAACGGGAATGATTAATAAGAAGATTATTATAATAGTTTTAGGAAAACTCCTTATCATTCAAGGAGTTTTCCTTTCCTTATCTTTTTTTGTAAGTCTGTATTTTTAATCAGTATGATTAATTTGCCTTAGGCATCACGGCATTGATTTGTATAATTTTAGGACGTGACAGTTTTTAGTTTTTCTTATTCAATCAAATGTTTTTCAAATTGAAATATCATTCTATTGATTCAATTTCTACAACTTTCCCAACCATACAATAACTACCCAAATCAGTTCTTTCATGAAATCGAATGCAAACTGATTTATTTTCAATCAATTCTATATCAAA
>JASGMZ010000001.1 GCA_030156305.1 Bacteroidales bacterium
ACTTTATTTCCTCTAACATAAGGAAATTCGCCGGGAACATATTTCAGGTGCTTCAAATTTTTAAGGTGTTCGGCACGATAATAGGGCCTTACACTAAAACCTTCAATGGTTCTCCAGACTAATTTTTTTTCATAATCAGCGCCCTTTAAATCCGCTTTGATCTTATCTTCCCACTCCTGTGTTGAAACAGGGGGAAATTCTTCGAACAATTTTGTTTGTTTCATTTTGTCTGTCATAACAAAAATTGTTAATGGTTAAATTTTGTACAAAATTAGTGCATTCCGTATTAAAAATCATGACTTTTAGCATAAAATATCATATGCTTTACAATAGGTTTAAGTATATAAAACTTAATGTAAAATAAAAATACAGGGAAATTAGTACTGAAAAAAAGAGAAATCATCTTCCTGCTGTGATTCGTCGAGGTGGCCATACTTTTCGGCTACATGATCAAGGGTTTTCAGTAATTCGTTTACATCGAGTGAAGTTACCAGTTTCATTCTTGTTTCCTTAAAATGGGGCAATCCCTTAAAGTAATTCGATAAATGGCGCCGGATTTCAAAGATGCCTCTGGGCTCCCCTTTCCATTCAATTGATTTTTTTAAATGAAGCTTTGCAATTTCTACTTTTTCTTTTATGGTTAAGGGCTTCATTACCTTTCCTTTTTCCAGGTATTCTTTTATTTCTTTAAAAATCCAAGGCCTTCCAACGGTAGCTCTTCCAATCATTATAGCATCTACACCGTACTTATCAAAAGCTGCCTTTGCAGATTCAGCATCTTTTATATCGCCATTGCCAATGATCGGAATTTTCATTCGTGGATTATTTTTTACTTCACCAATTAAAGTCCAGTCTGCTTCGCCTTTATACATTTGCATACGAGTGCGGCCATGGATAGTTAGTGCTGCTATGCCTTTATCTTGCAATTGTTCAGCAAGTTGTACAATAATTTTACTTTCATCATCCCACCCTAAGCGAGTTTTTACGGTTACAGGAGTATTAACAGCTTTTACAATAGCTTCGGTCATTTCAAGCATGAGGGGGATATTTCTCAACATTCCTGCTCCTGCGCCACGAGTGGCTATTTTTTTTACCGGGCATCCAAAATTTAAATCAATAAAATCAGGTTTTGCTTCTTCGGCCATTTTTGCAGCCGCTACCATCGAATCAATTTGGTGTCCATATAGCTGAATGGCAGCGGGCCTTTCAAAATCGAACAATTGTAATTTTTTGTAGCTTTTTTGGCAATCTCGAATCAACGCTTCTGAAGCAACAAATTCGGTATAAACCATATCAGCTCCAAAATATTTACAAAGGTAACGAAATGAAGGATCAGTTATATCTTCCATTGGAGCTAAAAAAAGAGGTTTTTCACCAAATTCTATGTTCCCTATTTTTATCAATTTTTTAAATTATTATCGTTAAATTAGGCGCAAAATTATTAAAATTTACATAAAAGCATAACCCATGAAAAATTCATTAGCAACTATACACCCCTTTTCAAAATTTATTTTTTCACTTTTTATTATTCTTGCTTCATTCTTAATCGTATTTATTATTGGCATTGTTATTGGCATTCCTTTGTTTAATTTAAGCTTTGCCGAACTTCCTTCTGTTATAACAAATTATTCAGACCCCAATAATCTTAAATTTTTAAAATACCTGCAAACCATTCAGGCTATTGGATTGTTTATTATTCCTGCTTTTATTATCGGTTATTTTTTTCATCAAAAACCGTTACATTATTTAAAATTTAATCCCATTGGTTTTTATGCGGTTGTTCTTGTAATTTTTATTATGATAAGTGCCTTACCAGCCATCAATTTTTTTGCTATGCTCAATTCAAAAATGCAATTACCTGCTTTTTTAAGCGAATTGGAAAACTGGATGAGACAAAAAGAATCGAGTGCCCAAGCTTTAACAGAAGCATTTTTAAAGATGGATAGTATGGGTAGCTTATGGTTTAACATTTTTATGATTGGTATTTTGCCTGCTGTAGGCGAAGAGTTAATATTTCGTGGTGTTATTCAGCGATTATTTGCCGAATGGACAAAAAATATTCATTGGGGAATTTTTATTGCTGCGTTTTTGTTTAGTTTCATGCATCTCCAATTTTATGGATTTATTCCCCGCATGATTCTTGGCATCTTATTTGGCTATCTATTTTATGTCAGTGGATCAATTTGGATTCCAATTTTAGCGCATTTTATTAACAATGCTATGGCTGTAGTTTTTTACTATTTTTATACTGATCAAGTTAGTGAAGAGATTGATACCATAGGAGCCTCAGATGGTTCTTATGGATATCTGTTTGTAAGTGTTATATTACTTTCGTTATTTTTTTACTCGTTTTATCTACACTACCAAAAAAAGAGGGTAACAAGTTAAATTATTTTAGCCTCATCATTTCTGAAAAGACTGATTCGGCCAATCTCGTTTTTACGAAAAACATATACTACCCCATATTTTTGGGCTTTTTCCCGTTTTAAATCATCGGGTAAATTTTTAAACGTATCTTCCACCTCATTCCAAACGTTTAAAATTATATCATCAGCCTCTTTCCTTAATTCGGCAAGATGACTCAACGCTCTACCATGATTTTTTTGTAATGTTTTCTGGAATTTATAGGCTTCCATAAAATTATCGTAATGAACTTTCACTAAAGCAATTGTTGGATTTGTTATAGGAGTATGCCCTTTTAATTTTCGTTCGATGGATCCTTCAATTAATTTTTGTCCCCACTCAATAATATCTGTTTCGGTATTTAATGGAGGTAATTTCGATTCAAAGGCTTTTAATCCAAAAAAATCTCTAACCGCAGGTTGCAACTCACCACGTAAAATAGCCATATTTAAAACCTGAATAAAGTGTGAGATATAGAGCTTTGCTTTCTTTAATTGCTTAAGATATTCTTTATTGTTTTTCGTTTGTATGTCGTATGTATTTTTATATTCTGTCATAGCCTTTTCCCATTTTGGAAGAAAAGATTGGACCCGCTGAAAGGTACTTTGCTTAAAAGCCAGATCCATTGGAGTAAGTTCTTTTCCTTTAGTATAGGCATTTTTAAGTGCCTTTTGTCTTGAGTTATCCGTGTTGGGGAGTCTTCTGTAAGGCATAGTTCTTATTTTTTTAATAATGTTAATAACGTGTTGATAAAGTGCGAATATAACAAATAAATTAAAATATGCAAGTCTATTCGTATTTTATTTTGTTATTTCTACACCCTGATATTGTGAAAGTTGCTGTTCATAACCCGCAAACGTTTCATTAATTCACGGCTATGACAATATTTTCGTTTATTTTTTTAGCTTAAATCAAACTTTATTAAAAAAAATTGGTTCTATTATTAAATGAATGATTTTTTTTGCGTCCTTTGTTTTCTTAAAAATCTGGCGTAAATTCGTTTAAATTTTAACGTATTAAATTAATAATCAAATAAATTTATATATTATGTTTAAAAAAGATGTTTATATCGAAAGGCGTAATCGCCTAAAAAACAAGCTAAAAGGAGGCCTGGTTCTTTTCTTAGGCAATAAAGAGTCAGCGATGAATTATCTGGATAATGCATATCATTTCAGACAAGACAGTTCATTTCTTTATTTTTTTGGATTAGATATGCCCAACCTGGCAGGTTTACTTGATTTGGATTCAGGAAAAGAATATTTGTTTGGTGATGATTTCACTATTGATGATATTATTTGGATGGGGACACAACCCACCATGAAAGAGCTATCCGCTGAAATTGGCGTTGAAAACACAGAACCTTTTAGTCAGTTGGGAAATTATTTGCGCAACGCAATCAATCAAAACAGAAACATTCATGTGCTCCCGTTTTACAGAGGAGACACCATTATTCAGTTTAGTAATTTACTGGAAATCAGTCATAACGAAGCCGAAAATTTTATTTCTATTGAATTAATTAAAGCAGTAGTAGACTTACGATCCATAAAAGACAAATATGAGATTGAAGAGTTAATTAAGGCTGCTGCCATAGGCTATAAAATGCATACCACCGCTATGAAAATGGCAAAACCCGGTGTTTACGAACAAGAAATTGCAGGAACTGTCGAAGGAATAGCTTTAGCTCATGGTGGATTATTATCTTTCCCCATCATTTTATCACAAAATGGTGAAACGCTTCACAACCACGATCACAGCAATATATTACAAGAGGGAAGATTAATGCTTACAGACTCGGGAGCTGAAACGACAATGCATTATGCAAGCGATAATACAAGGACTGTTCCTGTGGGTGGAAAGTTCTCACAAAAACAAAAAGATATTTATAATATTGTATTGAACACTGTTGATCATGTTACTTCTTTAATAAAACCAGGAATACCTTATCGCGATATCCATTTAGAAGCTGCTAGAATCATAGCAGAAGGATTAACGAATCTTGGAATAATGAAAGGTAATCCAAAGGATGCCGTTCGTGAAGGAGCACACGCCTTATTTATGCCTCATGGCCTTGGACACATGATGGGCCTTGATGTTCACGACATGGAAGGACTGGGAGAAGATAATGTGGGATATGATAATGAGATCAAACGTTCTACCCAATTTGGATTAAGTGGTTTACGACTTGGACGTAAACTTCAGGAAGGTTTTGTACTTACCAATGAACCTGGAATTTATTTTATTCCTGACCTTATTAATAAATGGGAAACAGAAAAAATAAACACAGATTTCATCAACTTTGATAAAATTAAAAAAGAATACATCAACTTTGGTGGCATTCGACTGGAAGATGACTTACTGGTAACAGAAAACGGATCACAATTGCTTGGAAAACGTATCCCTATTACCGTTGAAGAAGTGGAGGAAACCATGAAATCATAAAATGAATAGGTTGAAATTAAAAACCCTGGCAAATGCAGTTCTGTCAGGGTTTTTTAATAATATTTTACGATATAATTACTCAGGCTCGGAAAAGGAGGCAGATAAATATTCCCGATTCAAACGGGCAATATTTTCAATAGATATTCCTTTGGGGCATTCAGCTTCGCAAGCACCGGTATTGGTACAACTTCCAAAACCCAGTTCATCCATTTTAGCTACCATGTTAAGTGCCCTCCGTTTAGCTTCTGCTTTGCCCTGAGGCAACAATGCTAACTGAGAAACCTTAGCGGCAACAAACAGCATAGCCGATGAATTTTTACAGGCAGCAACACAAGCACCACAACCAATACAGGCAGCAGCATCAAAAGCTTTATCGGCATTTTCTTTGGGCACCCAAATGGAGTTTGCATCCGGAGCCTGTCCTGCATCAATAGAAACAAAACCACCGGCAGACATAATCTTATCAAACGCATTGCGATCGACAATCAAATCTTTTAATACAGGGAACCCTTGTGATCTCCAGGGTTCGATCGTAATGGTATCTCCATCTTTAAATACTCGCATGTGTAACTGACAAGTGGCTATTTTATTCCCCTTGCCATGAGGATATCCATTGATATAAAGGCCACATGAACCGCAAATCCCTTCACGGCAATCATTTTCAAAAGCAACGGGGTCTTTATCTTCTTTTATTAACTTTTCGTTTAAAGCATCTAACATTTCCAGAAATGACATTTCAGGATCAACGCCATCTAATTCATATTTTACAAATTTTCCTTTGGCTTTTGAGTTTTCCTGACGCCAGACTCTTAACTTTATTTTCATATCGTTAAATTATTTAGAATCGATACTATTGATTTTTTATTTATAACTTCTGACTTTTACTTCAACATTTTCAAATTTTAACATTTCTTTATGCAATTTTGGTGGTTTATCGTCACCCTGATATTCCCATGCAGCAACATAAGAGTACTGATCATCTATACGTTGAGCTTCACCCCCTTCGGTTTGACTTTCTTCTCTAAAATGAGCACCACACGACTCTTTACGATTTAATGCATCATTTACCATAAGTTTTGCCAGCTCAAAAAAGTCAGCTACTCTTGAAGCTTTTTCAAGCTCCTGATTGATTTCATCGAGTTTTCCCGGTATTTTTACATCACGCCAAAATTCCTTTTGCAAGTCATCGATCATTTTCAGCGCTTTTTTTAGTCCTTCCTCATTTCGTTTCATGCCACAATAATCCCACATAATATTTCCCAATCGCTTATGAAATGATTTTACCGTCTGTTTTCCATTTATGTTCAGAAATTTATTTAACCGTTCAACCGCTGCGTTTTCTGCATCAACAAATTCCTGAGCATCCGTTGAAGGCAATTTGGTTCTTATTTCATCAGCAAGGTAGTTTGATATGGTATTGGGAAGGATAAAATATCCATCACCGGCACCCTGCATAAGAGAGCTTGCACCCAGCCGATTTGCTCCATGATCTGAGAAATTGGCTTCGCCAATGGCAAATAATCCTGGAATAGTGGTCATTAAATTATAATCAACCCACAAACCACCCATCGTATAATGGCCTGCAGGATAAATCATCATGGGTGTTTCATAGGGGCTTTCTCCTGTTATTTTTTCATACAGTTCGAACAGATTGCCATACTTTCCCTTAATGACCTTTTTCCCTTGTTTTTGCACGGCATCTCTAAAATCGAGATAAACAGCAAGTCCGGTTTTACCAACTCCATAACCACTGTCACATCTTTCCTTAGCTGCACGGGCAGCAACATCACGAGGTACTAAATTTCCAAAAGCAGGATATCTGCGCTCAAGGTAATAATCTCGCTCTTCATCAGGGATATCATTGGGGTTACGCTTATCACCTTTTGCTTTGGGCACCCAGATACGTCCATCATTACGTAACGATTCCGACATAAGCGTTAGCTTGGATTGATATTCGTTTAAAACAGGGATACAAGTAGGATGAATCTGCACAAAACTGGGGTTCCCAAAAAAAGCTCCTTTTTTGTAAGCCTGCCATGCAGCAGAACCGTTTGAATTAACGGCTAATGTAGACAAATAGTAAATCGTTCCGTATCCACCGGTAGCTAATACAACTGCATGAGCTACATGTCTTTCAATTTCACCGGTAACTAAATTCCGGGTAATAATTCCACGAGCTTTACCGTCAACAACAACAATATCAAGCATCTGGCGACGGCTAAACATTTTTACTTTCCCTTTCGCCACCTGCCGTTTTAAAGCAGAATAGCCTCCTAACAACACTTGTTGTCCGGTTTGTCCTTGTGCATAAAAGGTACGCGAAACCTGCACGCCTCCAAATGTACGGTTGGCTAACGTACCACCATATTCCCGTGCAAAAGGAACCCCCTGAGCAGTTAGCTGATCAATGATCGCATTACTCACTTCGGCAGCGCGGTATACATTGGCTTCACGGGCACGATAGTCGCCCCCTTTGATCATATCATAAAATAAACGATAAACACTATCGCCATCGTTTTTATAATTTTTGGCGGCATTAATTCCTCCCTGCGCAGCTACAGAGTGTGCCCTGCGAGGGGTATCCTGATAACAAAAAGATTTTACATTGTACCCTAACTCTGCTAACGTAGCAGCGGCGGGTGCTCCGGAAATACCGGTTCCAACAACAATAATATCTAATTTTTTCTTGTTGTTTGGACTTACCAGTTTCATGGCCGCTTTATATTGGTTCCATTTTTCGGCTAATGGCCCCTCTGGTATTTTTGCGTCTAATTTATTCATAATAGTATATGTGTTACTTTTTTACTATTCTTTTTATACAACATATTTGATTAAAAAATAAGCAGGGATGGTAGCAAAACCACCGGCAATAATAATGGCATAGATATAAGCGATAACTTTTAAGCGTTTTATCCATTTGTCATTATTCCATCCTAACGTTTGAAAAGCAGACCAAAATCCATGGGTAAGATGCAGAAATAGAAAAACAGCTCCCAGGATATAGATCACATCATACCACCACCAGTTAATAAAAAGTCCTGATACCAGGCTGTATAGATCATGAATCTCTTTTCCACCGTTGTATGAGATCGGATCCACAGTACCAAATTTAACATGCCAGAAAAAGTTACCGAGGTGAATCACCAAAAAGATGAGTATCAATCCACCAAGAATAAACATGTTTTTAGCCGCCCAATCGGCTTTGGAACGGTTCATTACTTGATAATTTTGGGGCCTGGCTTTTTGATTTTTAAGGGTAATATATGTTGCATAAAAAATATGCAAGATAAGCCCCAAAGCCAGAATTGGCTCAATAATCTTCATGATGAAATTACTACCCATGAAATTGGCTGCTACATTAAATAGCTCACCATCACCAACAAGTAACAGTGAATTAACGGATAAATGGACCAATAAAAATAACATCAAAAATATTCCCGTAATACTCATGAAAAATTTTTGCCCAATCGACGAAGTGAAAAATCTGCTCATAAAATTTAATTTTAGTAGAACATTAATTATCTTGCGAAAAAAACTTAACAGACCAATATATAGACAAATATAGTTTTTTAAATATGTAAACTCAACGTTTAATTATACATTAACTATAATTTAAAATTATTCTAAGTTATGAAATATATGCCGTTGGAAAGCACATTGTTCGTGAAGAACAGAAAAAAACTAATAAAACTCTTGCAGCCCAATTCCATAGCCTTA
Organism: Bacteroidales bacterium; assembly: GCA_030156305.1. GTDB lineage: Bacteria > Bacteroidota > Bacteroidia > Bacteroidales > UBA12077 > UBA12077. The sequence continues at coordinate 8,560 of JASGMZ010000001.1, forward strand.
ATCCACTCAAATGATGAGATGCCTCGCAATGGAGATCAATATTTTCCCTTTCGGCAAAATTCCGATCTTTTTTACCTGACAGGCATCGATCAGGAAAAAACGATCCTTACATTATGTCCCAATCATCCGGATAAAAGCCTTCGGGAAATCCTGTTTATTATTGAAAGTAATGAAAAAATTGCAACCTGGGAAGGACACAAATATACCATCGAAGAAGCTCAAAAAGCCTCTGGCATTGAAACGGTTAAATTTATTTCATCCTTTGATTCTGTTTTTCGCGAATTAGCCTTAAAAGCGGACAATATCTATATTAATTTATCAGAGAATCCTAAGTTTAAACCCGAGGTTAAGTCTGCTGACGAACGATTTATTACAACTCTTGAAAACGAATTCCCTGCGCATGATTTTCTTCGGTTAGCTCCTTTATTAAAAATACTCAGGCTGATAAAAGAACCTGAAGAGATCAAGTTAATGCAAAACGCTTGTGATATTACCGAAAAAGCGTTTCACAGAATTATGCATTTCGTAAAACCAGGAGTTACCGAATACCAGGTTGAGGCAGAGCTTACTCACGAGTTTTTGTGGAACAAAGCGAACGGCCATGCGTATCCTCCTATTGTGGCATCGGGGAAAAATGCTTGTGTATTACACTATACCGAAAACAACAGCAAATGTAAAGACGGTGATTTGTTATTGATGGATTTTGGGGCTGAATATGCCAATTATGCTGCCGATTGTTCAAGAACAATACCGGTAAACGGGAAATTTACACCCCGCCAGAAAGATTGCTACGAAGCTGTTTTACGGGTTATGAAAAAAGCCATTGGGTGGCTAACTCCCGGCACCACCATTAACCGGGTAAATGAAAGGGTTGAAAATCTTTTACAGGAAGAACATATCCGATTAGGATTATATAGTAAAAAGGATGTTGAAAATCAAGATCCTAAAAACCCGCTGGTAAAAAAATACTATCCACACGGAACCTGCCACTTTATAGGTTTGGATGTGCATGACGTTGGTGAAAGAACTGTAACTTTAGAGGAGGGTATGATATTAACCTGTGAGCCTGGAATTTATATCCCTGAAGAAAATATAGGTGTCCGCATTGAAGATGATATAATAGTAGCTCACAAACCCGTGAATCTTATGGGAAATATCCCAAAAGAAGTGGATGAAATTGAAAAGATTATGGCAAATAAATAGTTGTTCATTAGTATCATCTAAAATTTTTTTGTAAAAACTATAATCAGAAATTATGACATTTACTATTCAATGGAAGGACAAAGGGGTGTTTATTACCTTTAGAGGAATTGTAAAATCACAAGACCTAATTGATGCGAACAATTATTTATTAAGTAATGCTGATTTTGACTCATTAGACTACCAAGTCATTGACTTTTCGGATGTGGAAGATTTTAAAGCCACCTCATATGATATGGGCATTTTAGGCTCAATGAACAGCTCTCAATCCCTTTTTAATAAAAAGATAAAAGTTGCTTTCATTACATCTGACGACTACATCAAAGAACAAATTAAAGAGTATAATAAATACATGATTAATACCGATTGGGAAATTCATACCTTTAACAATCTCAAAGAAGCAAAAAACAGGTTTAAATTTGATGAATAAATTTTTAACTATACGCAACAAAAAAATACATTATATTGACCTCGGCCAGGGTTATCCTATTGTTCTGCTTCACGGATACCTCGAATCTTTAGCCATTTGGGGGAAATTTGCGAATCAACTATCCAACAAATTCAGAATCATTGCTTTTGATATTCCGGGACACGGAAAAAGTGAAACCCTTGCAGAAAAACACAGTATGGAAATGTTGGCAGAGTGTGTTTATGATACGTTAAAATTGATGAAAATAAACCAGTGTTTGATGATAGGCCACTCCATGGGAGGTTATGTTACGCTAATGGTTCATCATCTTTATCCCGAGTTGCTTTCCGGTTTTTCTCTTTTCCACTCACATCCTTTTGCCGATACTGTAGAAACGAGAAAGAACAGAATGCGTGAAATCGACCTGGTTAAAAACGGTAAAAAAGATATTCTGGCTAAAGTAAATATTCCCAATGCCTTTGCTCAAAAAAATCTAGTAGATTTGAAAGATGAAGTGGATAGATCTAAGGCAATTGCTATACAAACATCTGACAAAGGAATAATTGCCAACTTATATGCAATGATGAATCGTCCTGATTTTTCAGATGAGCTTGCCAAAACATCCAAACCTTTTCTCCTAATTGCCGGCAAACATGATAACTATATTCCTTTTGATTTAATGATTTCTCGCATTAAACTGCCTAAAAACACATCACTTTGTTTATTAGAGAATTCAGGACATATGGGTTTTATTGAAGAAAAAGAAAAATCAGTGGTTTATATTGACCGTTTTTTTGATAATATTAAAAAATCCAAATAAAATGATTTTTTAAAAGCAATAAGCACCTCTTCCCAAAATCATTAAATCCATTGAAAATAAACATTAAAAAAATCCGATGCTACAACCACTGCATCGGATTTTCATTTAAACAACCATCTGTAAAAAGCTGGTTTTATCCAGCTTTACTCTTCATCTAATTGATTATTATAATATTGATAACCATAGCCGGCACCATAACCCTGTTTCATTCCACAGGCATTTCTGTAACCAGCACCCGCATGTCCGGCACCACGGTTATATCCGCGGCCTCTGCCAGACATGGAGTCAAAATAAACTTTTTGTTCATCGGTTAATAAATTTCTTACTTCCTGTCGGTGTTTAGCAGAGGCTTTCATCATTTTGTTATGTACTCCGGTCATTTGATCAATTACCGAATTAATCTCCTTAAGATCTGCTTTATCGGTTGTATTAAGCGTTCTTTTTCTAGCGCTTAATTCATTCATCTGATTCCGGTAATTGTTCATCTCCTTCCAATGATCAACCCTTAAGGCTTCAATTTGTGTTTCCTGGTCAGCGGTTAGGTCAGGTATTCTCCAACAGGTTCCGTCGTTGCGGTAAGGCCTATCTGCATTACTTTTATAATTTCTTCCTCGTTGTGCGAATCCTTGTGTTCCGGCAAGCATTAAAATGGCTAATGCTAAAACTGTGAGTTTGTTCATTTTTTTTGTTTTCATCTTTTTAATTTTTTATGTGTAACATTTCTTTCGAATTTCTGCTTATTGGACACCGATACTTTTAATTTATTACAGCAAGCATTATTAAATCTTTATTTTTTCTTATGATCTGATTTTTTAGGTTAGTTTCCTGGATTAATAAAAATTTCAAGTAAAATCAACCCGGAGAACTTATATTCAAGAAAAAATTATGTATTTTTATTTCGTTTGAAAAAAAAATTATTCTTCTAAAAAGCATATAAACAATTATGGAACCACTAATTATTGGAGCCTCTGAAGAGCGCCCGGGAATAAATTTAGACCCTCAAAGTAATAAATTTATGATTTTCGGCAAATCATTTCCCGAGGAAGCTAAAAAATTTTATGAACCGATTATGCTTTGGTTGGAGGAGTATGCAAAAAAACCAAATAAAGAAACAAACTTTGAAATACGGCTCGATTACTATAATTCAGCCACATCGACTATCTTATTAGAGATTATACATTTATTGAATTCCATATTCAAAAAAGGGCATAAAGTAAAAATTTTATGGCACTATCTTGAGTTGGACGATGATATGCTGGATGCCGGAAAAGAGTACAGTGAGATGGTTGATATACCTTTTGAATTTATTCCATTTGAAGATTTTTAAATAAACCCGGAGGAAAAAACAAAAATCCTGCAAAAGTTTTACTTCTCGCAGGATTTGTTTTCTTATTTTTTTGAACTAAAAAATTCCGGCTTCTGCTGATGAAAATCAGTAGCCTCCTGGTAGTGTTTAGCAAAGTTAAGCAGAGAAGCTTCATCATATAAGTTTCCTATAAAACTTATGCTTGTAGGGTGTTGTTCATCATCAAACCCATTGGGAACCACCACACAAGGATGGCCTGTAAGGTTGGTCATAAGCAGCTGATCGCCACCATAACTGGGAGTTATAATTACATCATACTCTTTAATTACCTGGTGGAACTCTTCAATTAACCGATCTCTTAATCGGCTGGCCTGAATATATTCTACGGCAGGAATAAATCGTGCAGATCTAAAAGTATTGGGCCAGGCATACTTGTGTTGTGCGGTTAATTCATCATCTCTGTTACTACGTGTAAGGCCATCAAATGCTGCGGCAGCTTCTGCTTCTAAAATTATAGCTAATGAATTAACCGGTAAATCATTTGGAAGCTCAACTTCGTGGAGGGTGACACCCAGCTTTTTTAAAACATCAAGCGTCAGGCTATCATTCTCGTGTCCCCTGTATTTTTCTTTAAAATAAGACTTTAAATAACCCACCTTATAATCTGTGATTTTATTCTCTTGATAATTAAACGGGTAACTGGTTGTTGACGGGTCTTTTTCATCTATTCCTCTAATCGCATCAAAAACCAGGGCACAGTCGAATGCATTCCGGCAAATAGGGCCTACCTTATCCATGCTCCAGCTCAGGGCCATGGCTCCATTTCGACTTACACGGCCAAACGTTGGGCGTAATCCGGTCACTCCGCAACGGGTAGAGGGAGAAACGATAGATCCCCAGGTTTCGGTTCCTATTGCAAAACCTACAAGCCCAGCAGCAGTTGCTGATGCAGCGCCAGCAGAAGATCCGCTGGAACCCTGGGTTAAATCCCATGGGTTTTTGGTAACCCCGCCAAACCAAACATCTCCCATGGCTAAAGCGCCCAGGGTTAATTTAGCTACCAAAACAGCTCCTGCCTCTTCCAGTTTTTTCACTACAGTAGCTGTATTCTCTATGTATTGATTCTTATAAGGTGCTGCACCCCACGTTGTTTTGTAGCCGTCAACAGCAAATAAATCTTTTACTCCGTAAGGAATACCATGCAAAGGCCCCCGGTAAATTCCCTGTGCAATCTCCTCATCGGCTTTTTGCGCTTGTTTTAATGCCAGCTCCTCAGTTAAACTTACTACACATTGCAATGTGTCACCATATTTTTTTAATCGATCAAGGTATATCTCAGCAATTTGCAACGATGTTAATTTACGAGATTTGATAAGTGCCGAAAGCTTTGAAACGGGATAAAAAGCCAGCATCTCCATATTTTCAGGAAGCTCAACATTCTCGGGTAATTCCCATTGAATATTTTCTTGCTTAACAGGAATGTTAAATTGCTGCGGCCTGGGGTCAAAATAAAGCCTTGGTGCAATTTCATTATCTATCTTCATAGTACGCATTTTTTGGTAACTCTCCCGATAATTGTTCAGTGACTCAAGCATTGAGTCGATTTCTGTTTCGGTAAATTGTAAATCAACGATTTTTTGAGCCAGTTGAACGGTTTTGGAATCAATTTTTTCATGATTGGTATTACACGAGAAAAGCACAAAAAATAAAAATAGAATGGAAAATGTGTAAATTTTTGTTTTCATCTGTCATTGGTTTTTTTAAAATAAGCAGAAAGATACAAAAATATCACAGAATAATCAATAAGCAGGCTGCGATTCATAAAATCCATGATTCATTTCATTATCTCGTTATCCGCTTTGCATTATTTACTCAAGTTGTTTTGAATATAAATCTATAAAAAAGCATTAGAAATTTTTAACGTTGGGCTCTCAAAAACCACAAGTTAACAAACCCAGTACCCGCTTACTATGGAATGATGAAACATCCATGCACTAAAGTTCACAAAAAGGAATGAATACAACATGGATGTTCCACGAGGCCAATTAATTAACTAAAAATATATTCGTGTGAAACGTTTAAACATCTCATAAAAAATCCCTTCGACATATTTGTGCTTTTCTTAACGAACAAATAAAACAGAAGTATTATAAAGGAATCGAAAAATATGCTTAAATTATTAAGGACTCATCAGAACAAACAGTAAACCTGCTAACCAATCTTTTAGAATAGCGGCGGGCACAAACCGGAAAAATTAAATTTAATCCCGAATATATTGAGTTTGTAACAGAAATTAATGAAGTAATTGAATTGTTAAGAAACACTGCGCAACAAAATCAAAAAAATATCAGCTTATGTTGCTGAATTACTATGAGTTGTTAAAGTAAAATCCGTTACAAGCTCGATTATTCGTACAATGATTATATACAAAGAATCATTTTTGATGAGACAGAAGAATTCTTGTGAGGCTATTCTGTAGTGTTATACGCCGATTTTCAACAACCATGGGGAAGCATTAGAGCCAGGATGAACGGCAAACAACATTTTCATGATTTCAGCTCGACCCGGCTCGAAATGTATACTCAATTAAATTTAAGGCTTTTTAAAGGATTCGCATTAACGATAACTGATGATTTTGACTATATTAATGACCTGGTCGAAATTTCTATGGGGGAGATATCGACAGAAGAAATCCTTTTGGAGCAACGCAGTAGATTAACCAATTACCAGCTTGACGGACATATTGGGCTTACTTATACTTTCGGTTCAAAATGTCCGGCTGCTTATAATCCCAGGTTATAATTTAATTTTATAATAGAACTCAGTATAAAAAACCAAATAACCACAATGGAATTTTATTGCCCTGGGCATATTCAATGTTATCTGCAGCAATATAAGCATTATGAATATCTTGAATCTGTTGGCGTGTTTTATTTTTCCCGCCTACTTCGAAAACATATCTGTTATTTATTAAAAAATCACCTTTACTTGAATATAACAAATGATTTCCTTCGTTCAGTTGATTATAAAAGAATGTTTCTCTTAAAGTTCCTTTATTTACATGTGTATCTGTAATTGCATATGCAAGATTTGGATTATTTAAATATATCTTTTCCGGTTTATTCAGCTTACTTATCCCCAAAGTATCTGTTTGTAAAAGCATTAATAAATCCGCCCGTGAAAGCAAATAGAGATATTTTATTAATGTTTCTCTGCTTACTCCAACTTGTTTACTCAATTTCAGAATATTTGGTTTATACGGAACAATTTCAGTTAATATGGATAAAAGTTTTCTTAAATTATGGACAGAAGCAAAATCGATCTTTTCAACAGAAGGCAAATCATTGTCGAGTACATGATTTACTGTTTGCTTTAACCGTATATGGAAATTTTGTTCATCTTCCAGAAAGAACGGGTAATATCCTGTACGGAGATATTCTTCGAATAACTTAATCGGTTTTATTTTAGTAAGTATTTCTGTAATATAAATTGATGGAGATGATACAATTTGATCAAGATCTAAAACAGGAAACAGATATTTATATTTTAATGCTATAAACTCACGGAAAGACAATCCATGCATTTTATACATGACTGCCCTTCGACTTAAATCGGCTTTGCCTTTAAAGATGTCTAAAGCTGATGACCCGGTAATAACAATTTTTAATTGATTAAAATAATCATAAATATTTTTTATTTCTTGTGACCAATTTAAATATTTATGTACTTCATCTAAAAAAAGGTATTTCCCTCCACGTTTTACAAACTCGTCGGTAAAATCAACGATTGTTGTTTTAGAAAAATAAAGATCATCTAAACTTACATAGATTACTTCATCAGGGTTTTTTGCTAAGTTTTCTTTAATATATTGTAACAAGAGCGTAGTTTTACCTACTCCTCTGGCACCAGTAATGGCAATTAGCCTGCTATTCCAGTCTATTTTATTCCATAAATATCGTTTAAAACCCGTGTTTACAGAATTTATTCTTGATTTTGAATATTGAAACAGTTGTTCCATTTTTGCAAAGTATATATTGCAAAAATAATAAAATAATGTCAAATATACATTGCAATTCTGGTTTTTTATTGTTATGTAACAAATTGCTGTCAAAAACAAAAGTCCGCTGCCAGGTATTTAAACTTCTTTGATCTTTTATTTTTATTAGTCCAGATTAAAATAAGGTATAATGGACAAAATGAATATGTAATCAGCATTAATAGTAAATGTTCCATTTTCCCATAACAACCTTGTTTTCGTAATAGCTTAAAACCCATTTTAAATGTTCTGGAGGTTCTTCTTTGTATAATAAGAGAACTGTTGATTTTTTTAAGATTTCTTTTAAATATTGTAATTCTTTGTCGTTTTGCATGTCAATCAAATACTTTTTCCATTCCAGGTCTTTTTCAAACTGCGTTTCTCTATCTAAGCTGGAATTTCCATCATATAAAGAAATAATTGATTTATTTAGTCCAAAAGCTATCGATGGTTTTATGGTATTATAAACTAAAACATTTCTATCATTAAGTTTTTCATTGATAATAAAATCAGTAATAGGTTTAGGACTATTTACCTTTAACTGATTTTCTGAAAGAATTACTCCACTGCTTACGATTAAATATATAGATGTGATAATGGAGATAATCATAGATTTTTGTTTATAATTAAAACGCATTGTTTTGTTAAAACCCACCATACCTAAAATCATAGCAAGGCTTATAAAACTTAAAACTTTCGGGACAATATATCCTGTATTAATAAATAATGCTGTGGAAAAAGCAACACAAAGAACAAAAAGAAAACCGATCAAAATCCTGTAAATAATTTTACTTTTCTCAATAGAAATCTTTGAAAATAATTGTGCTGTTAATATTGCCATTAAGCTATAAATCGGTAAAATATACAATATTCGCTTCGATGAGGATATTGAAAAGAAGATAAGAGGAATTATACATCCCATTAATAAAGCAATGTATATTGATTTTTTGGTAAAATTTTTGCGTTGCTTCTTTATTAAAACGATAAGGGGAATAAACCATGGCAAAGCCACTAAAGGCCCAAATACTATAAAATACCAAAAAGGCTCTGTCCTACCAAAAACATTCTTCGCAAACCTATCGGCCGTTTGTCTTCCCAAGAAGTAATTCATGAAATCGGTATTCTGAATAGACAAATACACAAACCACGACAATGCAATACCTAAAAATAGCAACCAGGCCAAAACATGATGAATATTAAAGGATGTTTTAGACTTTTGAATTCGATTAAAAAACAGGATAAAAACAACTGGAACAATAAAAATTACAGGGCCTTTGGTTAAAAATCCCATACCTAAGCTCACGGTGAAAGAATATAGATAGAATATATTTCCACTTTTACGATACTTTACCCAGGAATAAATACTCCATAATGCAAAAGTTGCCAAAAAAGCATCAGTGGTTAAGTTTCTCGAAGAAACCAATACTAAAGGGTAACTCATATAAATGATTGTAGCCCACAATGCGGTTTGATTGTTCTTAAATAACTGGTTCGTTAATAAATAGATTAAAACCAATTGCAAAAGGATGGCGATTTGCAAGAAAAATCGTGCACCAAATGCATTAACACCAAACAATTTGTATCCCAGTGCAGTTATTTGATAGGTCAAAGGAGGTTTATGATAATGATGAACATCCAGTAAATTGGGATGTATAAAATCTCCAGAAACAAACATTTCTCTGGCTATTTCGGCGTATCGTGCATCGCTGCTTTCCACTACTCCAAATGAACCAATATTTATAAATAATGCAACAGCATAGATAAAAAAAACGATTTTAAAATAGGTATGATTTTTCATGTTCTATTGTTTAAATCCAATAATAATATTTCTGAGATATATGGTAAATCCAAATAATTGACCAAGGAATAATACCGGATCTCTTCTAATTACAGCATAACTCAAAATCATTAATGAGCCTATTAAACTTAACATCCAAAAAACAAATGGTAAAGATGATTCTTTTTTTCGTTCTGAATAAATCCACTGATAAACAAATCTAAAAGTAAAAATAATTTGGCCCAGGCTTCCCCAAATTAGAAGTTTAAACGGAATATCCTCGTTTTTAAATAAACGATCAAAATCCATTTGATTATTATTAAAGAAATATATTCCTATCATTAAAGGAATTAGAATAAATAAGGTGCGTAATATCCACGGAAGTTTTTTCCAGGAACCTTGTAATTGCATATTTCTTATATAAATAAAATATGTAATTGATTGTCCTAATATAATTGCAAAGTCATCTCTAAACCATCCATAAACAAAAAGCAAGAAAGAAGCTATCAAACTCAATTGCCAAAACACCTCTGGAGTTAACACTTTTTTTACTTTCTCAGACTGAATCCATTGTAATAATAATCTTGCCGAAAATAATATCTGCGCTGTAAATCCTATAATATATACAAAGAATTTATATGATAACCATTCGTTCATGATTAAATATTTGTTCTTTCAACTGAATAATTAATGTATCTACTACGCATCCACCGATAGGCAAAAGTATCTTGTAAGGGTTTTAGAGATCGATTGAAGATGTTAAATTTTGATTTGCCTGCAATTCGCTCAAAATGCTGAACATTAACTTGTTTAACAATCCCGCCTTGCAATTGGATAAGAGCAGGTATAAATCTATGCATTCCATCAAAAAATGGAATCTTTTTGGCAATTTCAGTTTTAATTACTTTTAATGGACAACCTGTATCAATAATACCGTCGTTAATTAAAGCGCGTCGAATACTATTAGCTATTAACGATTGTATCTTTTTACTAATTGTATCTTTACGTTTCTCCCGATAACCTATTACAGCTTCGTAGTTGTCAATGTCATTTAATAAAATATCAAAATCAAAAGGCGATGTTTGTAAATCGGCATCAATGTATCCTATAAGTTCTGTTGTACAAGCATCTATTCCTGCTTTTATAGCAGAACTCAAACCACAATTCTTCCGAAACTTAATGTATTTAAAATCGGAATTAGTATTACAAATGTCGAGTATTTTACTAAAACTACCATCTGTAGAACCATCATCAATAAATAATACCTGGCTTTTGGTTTCGCTTTTAAAAAAATATTCTATAAATGTAGCTTTAACTCTATCCAGATTATCATATTCGTTAAAGACAGGGATAATAATGGTCATTTTATATTCTGTCATAAATAGTATTAATTAATGTAACTCATAAAAATCACTGCTCCCTCAAACAGTACTGATCAAGTATTAATCCTTTTTTTAATTTGTCTTCTCAATTTCGTTGTACTTCTTAAAACAAATTTTCTATCAAAAATAAATTCAAATTTAACCTTTTATTGTATATTTAATAAATTATAAGAATAAAATTGGATGCCGGTTAATGCTTCAACAACCACTACACTACGGCTTCGAACTCCACATATTTTCTAAAGTTATTGATATGAATATCTCTGTAATCAGTTAAAGATAGTCTCGCTATATCATTTAAGTTGATTAAGAACTTATATGTGGGAACAAACAAAAAATTATTTTTAGTTATTAATAGGGTATCTGCTTTTAGTTTTAAATATGTAATCCTATTAATTATAAGGTTTATAATGATTAGGCTGCTACTCGTTAAGTATAGAATGGATTTGTTTTCTATATAATATAGCAACAATCCGGGATACGCAATACTTTAAATATATTTGTTATACAGACCCCAATTTCTGCATAAGGTGAATTTATTTTATTTGAATAAGAAATTTGTAAATCGAACACTCCTTTTTTTTAAGCACTATTTAATTTACCGTAATGTAATTTCAGAGAAATTATTTCTTGCAATTTCAATTTCTTAATAGCGGTATGCGGTTTAAAATTATACCTCCTCCCTTGTGTATTGTCGTTCCGATAACAAAAAATTGTTAGAAAGTAGAGTGTGATGTTTGATTTATCAAATTATTTTGGAATTAGTTTTAAATCTTATTATTAAAGAGAAGATATTCAGCATTTTAATTTTAAAACTTTTTTGTTTTATTTTCTATATCTATACTGTAAATTAGCAAAGTAATTGTAAAACAAAAAAATATATGAAATATATCGGAGCTCACGTAAGTGCAGCCGGCGGAGTGGAAAATGCACCAGTAAACGCCCATAAAATTGGAGCCAAAGGATTTGCACTGTTTACCAAAAATCAGCGGCAATGGAATGCTAAACCGCTAACCGATGAAAATATTCAAAAATTTAAAGAAAACTGCGAGAAATTTGGCTATGGGAAAGGAACCATTTTACCTCACGACAGTTACTTAATTAATTTGGGACATCCCGTAAAAGCCAACCTCGAAAAATCCAGAAATGCTTTTTTAGATGAGATGCAGCGTTGCGAACAGCTGGGTATTGACCGCCTGAATTTTCATCCCGGAAGCCACTTAAACAAAACTTCGGAAGAAGCGTGCCTGAAAACCATCGCCGAATCGGTAAATATTGCCCTGGATAAAACCAAAGGGGTTACAGCCGTGATTGAAAATACCGCCGGACAGGGAACAAACATGGGCCATACCCTTGAGCAAATAAAATATATTATTGAGCATGTAGCGGATAAAAATCGGGTAGGTGTTTGTATCGATACCGCACATGCCATGGCTGCGGGTTACGACTTTCTTTCAGATGACAGCTACAAAAAATTCTGGGACGAATTTGACAAGATTATCGGCTTTAAATACCTGAAAGGCATGCACCTGAACGATTCCAAAAAAGATGTCGGCACCCGGGTTGACCGCCATGCAAGTATCGGAGAAGGATTTTTAGGCGAAAAAGTGTTTAAAAATTTAATGAAAGATCAACGCCTTGATGGAATTCCTTTAATCCTTGAAACGCCCAATACCGAATTATGGGAAAAGGAGATTACGTTTTTATATGATCATATTAAACTTGACACATAAGTATATACAATACACAGGATTTCCTTACTTACCTTAAAAACCTATCAGAATAAATCGCATCTACATCAATTCAGAATATCCCGTTGCAGGGCAATTAGTATTCCATTAGTCAATTTGTGTCTCAAAAACTCAACTCTCCCCTAAAGCGAATGCCACTTACATCTGTAAATCCAACATTTTTATAATTTTTACCTAATAAATGTACGTATTCGATACGCAATACTTTAAATATATTTGTTATACCGACACCAATTTCTGCATAAGGTGAATTTATTTTATTTGAATAAGAAGCAGGTAAATCGAACACTCCTTTGTAAGCACTATTTAATTCCCCGTAATGCGATTTCAAAGAAATCATTTCTCGCAATTTTAATTTCTTAATAAGCGGTATACGGTTTAAAATTATACCTCCCCCGTTGTAATCCAAATGAATGTTAATATACAAATTATGTGCTAATGAAGCGTAGTGCAAAAGATTAAACCTGTATTTTGCATATCCCAGAGACATTGATCCAACCGGTTGGTCTAATAAATCATAAGGAGCATCGCCAAATAAAAAACCTCCATTTACCATGTAGCGCAATGATGTTTGTCTAATGTTCAGTTTCCCAACAATAGCACTGTGTAAATGAGAATAAACCCCAAATGAACTTAACCCTTTATCTGGCAATTTAGTTTGCCCTATATCCCAGCTAAGATTAATAACTGGTGTTTGATCGATATAATAAACCCTTGCAAAATAATATTTATCATAGTACTGCCCAAAAGCTAAGCGTAAGTTCATCAATACTCCATAGTTCTCGTAACGATTATAATTTATGTTGTTATGTGTAAAATTAACTTCCGGTGTACTTTTATTCCACAAATAATAAGGAGCAGCTTCAAAAGTGAAATCTTCTTTTGCATTGTACTCAAAGCTGAGACTCACACTCTTCTCTTCTTTTAAATATGGATTTTGCTCTTTGGAAGTTACAGCTGCAATAAAATTACCGTTTCCCCGAGTGTTTGGATTCTTTTTTATAAACTTAAGGTATTTATCTTGAGAAACTAAATTGTAATCATCGTAATAGTTAATTCTAAAAATGAATTTGTCCTCGGGTAAGGGTTGGTAAGCCATGCTGGCTCCATATTTAAATCCATTATTTTTAGTGCCGTAACCCAGGAATCCACCTACGTAAAAATTTTCAAATAATTTTTCGCCGGTTCTTAAAGGAATAGTAAATCGTTGGCCTTCGATGGCATTGGTGCTGTATAAGTCAAAAACCGGACCAACATCGATTTTCTCTATATTTAGATAACCGGTCAGCGCCATTCCACCAACAGCATCAATGCCTTTCACTACCTGATTTTCTTTTAATTTATCTATATGCAAATAAGTACCTGCTTTCAGCTGATTGGAGGAAAATTCCGGCTGGCTTTTCCATTCACCCGATTTTACATGGTTAAGTCGTTTTGATGTAGAATACAATGTTGTTTTATTTACCAGCCAGTTGCCTTCAGATATCTCATCTATCCGTTCTGAACCATATTTCGAGAGGGTGTCTTTGTTTAACGTAATAGACAAATTAAAACTAATTTCCTGATCTTTGTAAAACCATTTTTCCCCTTCAGTTTTTTGGTAAGTAACATCTGCCCCAAAACCATTAACAAAGTTAATGTTAGCTTCTTTTTGAATATATGCATAAACATTAGTAAGGGCAAAGCTGCCACTTTCAACTGTAAAACGGCCTGTAAACAATGGATTGTATTTATTTTTCGGTGTAAATGAAAAATTATAAAATTTAACGCTATCAACTACTGTACTATCGTTTAAATAAATATCGTAGTACAGTCTTGCCGAATTACTTATTGGAGAAGCAAACCCTCGTCCCAAAATGTCAATTTGTTCCTGATAAAAATCCATGTCAACCAAAACATTAAGTAATATTAAACTTTCTATAGTTTGATTAAGTTTTGGGAAAATACCATCCTTTTTACTATAAACAATACTATCATTTCCTGCTTTAATTTCGGTTCCTAATTCAGCAAAATAAATCGGTAAAAATTTTAAATTCTGATTTTCAATTTGCATTGTAAGCTCATCCAAATTATTAAAAACTCCTTTTGATCTGGAGGAGGAGTCTACTGCAACATAGACTGCTGTACGGGAAAAAGTATTATAATCATTAATCTTTTGTAAATTTTCCCTGTTTCCCTTTTTATGTTTCAGGATTTCCTTAAATAATACTTTGGCACGCGACACTTCAGGTTTAATAATTGCTTCATTTAGCATTATTATATCCTTTTCTAAAGGCACACTAAGAAATTTTTTTTGGTTTTTTTTTAATCCTATTTCCTTTGAAAAATAGCCAACAGAAGAGAAAATTAGCGTATCATTTTTTACGGACGGCAACATAAAATTTCCATTAACATCAGTCATCGTTCCATAAGTTGTTCCCTTAAACCAGACATTAACAAAGGGAATTGGTTCCTTCGTTTCCTCATCATGTATATTACCCGATATTTCTTGCGCATAAATATTTATATTTGTAAATGCTATTATTATAACAATAGCAACCTTATACCACATAATTAAGTTGAAATCAATTTTGTTTTTCTTTTTTCAATAACCAGTATAGCCCCTTAACACCAATTCTAATATCATCCAATCGCAGCAAAACAATAATTTTCTCAGTATAAGCTATTATCCCCCAACCTACAGCCAGATAATACATCCAGGTATAAAAACCAAAAACAAGCAGCACGAAAAAGAAGATGCCTTGCACATATCCTGCCGACACTGCTGAGTAAAGATGCAAACCAGGTATTTTCCCGAAACGTAAAAAAGCAATAATATAACTAAGCACAAACAAGCCCAGAAAAAGGTATAAAAACCAGGCATGAGGTTCAATATCTGTCCACTTGAAAATAAACAAACCTAAAAATGCCATTGCATAAGTGCAGATATCGGCCAGATTATCGAGTGCCGCTCCAAAATTGGTTTGTAACTTAAAAATACGAGCTATATTGCCATCAAGAATATCGCTGATTAAACTTATGCACAAAAGAATAACAAACAAGTTTTCACGCCCTGTAAGAGCTAAAAATAGAATAACAGGAAATACAAGAAGGCGGTATAGGCTAATAAAATTAGGAAGGTTTAAAATATTTTCTCCTTTAACTATTATTTTTTTCATATTTATAACTTTAAATTTTTTGTAACATTTGATTTTAAATTTTTAAAGAAAGATTTAGGAAGCACTTACCTGTTTTTTTTCTTCTGTGTAAGATTATTAATAAAATATTCAATCATTTTATACACAGAGTGCTCATTTGGTTCATCTTTACTTGTACTCATTATTTTGTCCAGATTTTTTGTTTCAAAAACAATATTGGTGTCAATATAGTTGCCAGTAAATGACATGCCCAAGGCAATACTTCTCTCTAATAAGCTAAAATCATTTTGGGCAATAAATTTGACAGGAATAATTTTTATAGGGAGTATCTTATTGATTATATTAATTATCTGGATATTTTGAATTTGATTTTTGGAAACAAAATTCATAATCACAGGAAGACTCTCTACATTTACAGCTCTCAAAAGGTACCTAACAACAGTATTTATAGGAATAAGATTTTGAGTTGCCTCAGGGTTTATTTTTACTCTTACAGTTTCATATGGATATCGGGAAGCCAGGTTATGAACTCTTTTTGTGAAATCAAAAATACCATAATCCGTTTTTGTAACTCCGCTTTGATTATGACCGACTACTTGCGACAACCTTAAAATATGTCCATTGATCCCTTTTTGGCTGATAAAATTTTTTACTACATTTTCGCCAAACCTTTTCGACTGTTCGTAATAATTTCTAAAGTACGTTATATCCTGATTTGCATAAAATTTTTCTTGAAAAGGCTCGTCAATCTTACCACATGAATAGGCAGTTCCTATAAAAAAGAAACGCGAATTTTTTGTGGCATACTTTGTATAAATTTTTAATGAATTTTCAACTCCTTCTACATTTGTTTTAAATATTTCATCTTTCGATTTTAGGTTGTATTTTAAACTGGCTGCAAAATGAAAATAATCTACATCCTCACTAAAAATCTCTTCCAACTGTTCCTGTGGAATCAAAAAATCTTTGTGAAGTAACGAGTAATTAAATACTTGCAAATTGGCAATATTTACCTTTTCGCCATAGCTATTTTCTTCCAACACTTTTTTTATTCTTTCGGTTGACGAAAATTTAATGCTTGGCCGCACCAAGGCAATTACTTTATACTTATGCTTTAATAATTTGATGATGAAATGAGAGGCCACATAACCGTTTGCCCCGTTGATAATAATTGTTTTCATACTAAAAGTTTCTCTGTTTTCTGTTTAAAAATTTAAAGGAATAGCACCAAAATCAACACAATACTTAAAGGAATGGTAAGGTTATCGGACCCTCGCCAGCTAATCAATTCGGCCAATGTGCCCACAACTGAAATTATTAGAGCAAGCCAAAATAATTTCAGGTCGAATACTTTAAAATGGAAATAAAATGCGATAACACTTATAATAAAACTAGATAGCAAAAAAGCCCCCGAGCCTAAATACGTTTTCTTCAATTTACGGCCGAAGATTTTAATTCTGCCGTTAAAATTTACAATGTTTATTCCCAATATTGCTGCCATTGGATCGCTGATTGCGAGTATCAACATTGGGAGAATGAAAATAAATTTATTGCCACTTAAATCAGAAATTAAAAATGTAATGTAAATTGAAAAAGGCAATAAATAACTTCCCATTGACTTTCGCTCGATGTCGTGTATTGATTTTAATTGTTTGATTTGATAAGTAATTAACAAAACTGCAAAAAATATGCTTGCCAAAATAAGCACATACCAATGCGAAGGAAAAATATAAGGAAATGGAACCACCGCCAGTGTTGATGCAAAATGTGCAAATTTTCTTGTAAATTCGCCTTTTATTTTTAGGCGGCGATAATTCAATTCATTAAAAATCAATATAAGGGTGATTCCAAGCAAATAAACAAAAGAAAGTACAATTATATTAATCATTCCGTTTTCTTAAATAATATTAAAATTTCAAAACATATACGCAGAACGCAACCCAAGCACTAGCTGCAATCAAGCTTTCGAACCTATCGAGAAAACCACCGTGGCCAGGAATTAGATTGCTGTAATCTTTTACATTAAATTTTCGCTTATAAAATGAAGCTGTCAAATCGCCCGCAAAAGCAAAAACCACAATTCCAAGCGTTAGGATAAGTAATTCCAGTTTAGTTCCGGTAAATAGATTCTTGAGCAGAAAAGCACTGCCAATTGCAATTATTCCGCCACCGATAAAACCTCCCCATGTTTTGTTAGGGCTGATTTTTGGAAACAGTTTTTTCCGCCCCCAAAGTTGTCCTGTTATTTGACTGAAACTGTCAAAAATAGAGAGTACAATAAAGGAAAACAGGATTAGCTCTTTTTGCAATGTACCAAACAATACAAAGCCCGTTGAAAGCATTACATAAAATAGCACTGAAAAAAAATAGAACCGTTTATGCCTGTAACCTGATTGATGAAAAAGCCGAAACAATTCGTACATACCAACACCAATAATCAAAACCGACAAGTATCGAAAAACAACTGGATTTATGACAATACTGAAGAATATGATATTGATGATGAAAAAATAAGTCACAAATTTGAGGTTATTCTTCCGTGCAATATCGTATTCTTTTTTTCGATTGATAAAATAAAAACCAACTCCGCCCAGCAGAAAATAAATTAGAATTATATAATAAATAATGTGAATCATGTATTATCGTTTACCTTTTATAATTATTTAACAAGCATTAAAATACCCAGTACAACCATTAAGGCTGCATACAAATACCTAACTTTATTTTCGAAGTTGCCGGTTTTAATTTTTGACAAAAACCTGGGCCCAATTAACGCCCCGATAATTGAACCTGTTGTTAAAAAATAAACCAGTGTAAGGTCTATTCTTCCAACCAAAAAGTGGGCGCCTATTGCAAAAATCGTATTACTTAAAACTACAATCAGCGAAGTGCCAATTACCTTTTTCAACGGAATATTCAAACTAAACAAACCAGCTAAAACAGGAGCTGTTCCGCTGGTCCCGAATGTTCCCGTAATTGTTCCGGCAAGAAATCCGAAAAACGAACTTTTTAAATTTTTTGCGAACCGAGATAATTCGTTCAGCCTATTTCTATTTTTTTCTGCTTGTTTATTGTGCCTTGCATCCCATACAATATTCAAAGCAATTGCCACAGAATAAATACCAAAGCTTATTTTCAACTGCTCTGCACTTATCCTGCTCGTAATTTCTGCACCAAAAAAAGCACCTGCAATTCCTGCCAAAGCAAACAATACCCCAATCCCAAAATCGATGTTTCTATTGTGGAAGTGGGACAATGAACCAACAATGCATATAGGCAAAGTGGCAACTAGTGAAGTAATAACTGCGGTTTGTGCGGGCACTCTAACCAGCAGGATAAGAATTGGCAAGAAAAAAAACCCCCCGCCACCACCGAGCATAGTTCCAAACAAGCCAACAATAAAACCTACCAATGGCAGTATATAATAGCTGTTTTGTATTTCAGAAAATTCAATCATTCGTTTTATTTATGTTGCCAGGTTATTCTATTTAGTTCCAGAACACCCAGTGTATGTTGCATTTTTGCAGATTGTAAAATTCCATTTTCGTAATAATATCTGTTTAGCTCCCTTTCATTTTCGTCTTTAATGATATAGATGTGCTCTCTCACCGGAGCAATACTCCTCATTTCCGCACACCTTTCGTTGTATATTCGTTTAATTGCATTGGGTTCGTTGAAGTAAAGTAAGCTTCCGCTGTAAGTAATAGAATCATTAATAATTATTGTATCCCCATCAGCAACAAGCAGATATGATCCTTTTTCAAAATTTAACCACATATTAGAATTTAATTTTCCGTTTTTATAAGTTTTAATATGCGAATTTTGCAGAACACCTTCTTTATACATCGTATTTTGAACATATTTAATGTGATAGGAAAAAAGAAGATTTACTTTTATGTCTGTTATTGCTTCAATATATATCATTCCATTATTGTTGGTTTGGATAACAGAAAATTCACCAACATTTGCACCCAACATGTGTATGCTATATTTAGTAGACAACTCTTTAGGCTTAGCTGAAACGGATGTAAAAAATATAATGCCGAGCAGAAAACCCAAAATGTATTTGATTTGCCTATTTTCAGTTGTATTCATATTTATTATTCTCGTTTAATGAAATTTATTTTCCGATCTTAAATATTTGAACTACTGTGATCTTTTATTTTTATACTAGTCTTTAAATTTTTTCAATTTTTCAATGTTTCCATTTAAAGGACCATTTCATTAAGATATTGTTCATCCGCTGTAAAGTTTCACCACATTGTTAATGGTATAACGAGCAGTCCTTTCTTCGTTTTGGTAGCTACGCTCCCTTCACGAAGAAAGGACTGCTCCATCAAAATGATAACTTGCTTATATTTGTATAACTAAAATTTTAAGAAAATGAAGCAAGAGTATCACTCAAATGAAAGGACAAATATACATATGCGTTTGAAATCAAACAAGAGAAATTTAACAAATCGGGAATTTCTAAACCAACAGTTAGTAAATGGAGAAATAGAGAAAATTTTGAAGACAAAAGTTCAAGACCGTATACAATCCATTATGCCTTGAATGATTTTGAGAAAACATTCATTTCATCAATAAGTTAATCTACTTGCCTGCCTTTAGATGAAGTACTGGAAATGGTTCTGCAAACTAATCCCGGTATTACAACAAGAACTGTTGCTTACAGGACTTTTGTTCACGAAGGAATAAATAAAGTACCTGAAAAAGAGAAAAACAAAGCCAAAAAATTTAAGGAGTATTCACCCTGTTAAATCCCGCAAATTTATCCCGTTAAATCATGCATTTCCTGATATTTCACTGGGAGCGGGAATTTTGTCTTGATAAAATTATTTAACAGGGTGAACCTGGATATTTGCATAGAGACGTAGCTTATTTGCCGAAAATTGACGATGTAAAATACTATTTTTTTTGCAAGGGCTACAAGAACCTTGTACTATAAAGTTTACGATGCTAAAACAGCTGAAACATCCATGCACTGAAGTTCACAAAAATTGAATGAATATAACATGAATGTTCCACAAGGCCAATTAATTAACTAAAATATATTCTTGTGAGACCCTCATGCATTATAGAACACAATAGGAGATGAACCGAAGCGAAGCTGAGTTCACGAATACCAAATTAAAAAATATATTTATGAGTAATAAATTTTATGACGCTATGGTGAAATGGTTTGAAATTAAACCTGAATTTTGTTAGGAATGAATGCCAAGCCAACGCCCTGAGCCCTTCCTTTGTCAGGGTCGAAGGGTTGCTTGAGCATTGCCGAATGACGACACAAAACCACTGAAAGTAAATATTTTTATAAAAACCAGATGAATTTAAAAATAAAGTTTTATCTTTAAAAATTATTGATGCAGGTTATCATACTGTTTCCGGCGTAGCGGTAGCGAAGACGGAAACAACCTTATGAAACCCTCATGCAATAAAGTATACAACCTGTCTGTCGAATTCATCCGCCGAAGGAGGGTTTATCCGTCTCGCCTCAGGCGAGAGGACAGACATGCAAGGATATGAACCGAAGCGAAGTTGAGTTCACGAATACAAAATAAAAAAATATATTTATGAGTAATAAATTTTGAGGGTTCCATGGTATTTGAAATACAGAAGTAAAAATTAGCAATTATATTTACTTGAATAACAGAAGTATAACATAAATATATCGTGTGAAACATCTATGCACTGAAATTCACAAAAATTGAATGAATATAACATGGATGTTCAACAAGGTCAATTAATTATCTGAAATATATTCGTGTAAAACTACATAAAACAATAAAACATGACTGTTCAATTAATTATTAATGGCATTTTCTTTATTTTCATTTTAATTTCTGGCATCTGGCTCAGTAAACTGGGTAAACCTTACGGAACCGTTCTGTTTACTATTCACAAACTTATTGCTTTAGCTTTTATCGTTTATATTTTTATCCTTAGCAAAGGATTATTTAAAACAACAGAGCTTAACCTTGTCATGTGGATTTTTATGGTTGCCGCAGCCTTGTCAGTGGTATTAATTTTCACAACCGGAGGAATATTAAGTAATCAGGAAGAGGTTAAAAACTCGTTGGTAATCGTTCACAGAATTTCATCGGTAGTGCTGCTTCTTTCCCTAACAGGATGGTTTTTTATGGCATTGAAGTAAAAGGGTAGAATAAATTCAACAGAATTTATTTTTAACTTAATTTTTGGTAACATTGCGAAATTTTTACGCAATGGAAAACAAAAAAAAATCATATTTATCGCTGATTCTCGGAGCTATCCTGATTTCCTTTTCTCCAGTATTAATAAAAGATACCGGAGCTCCAGGAACAGTGAGTGTTTTTTACAGGCTGTTTTTTGGTACACTGGTTTTAATCATCCCTTTTGCCTATTCAAGAATAAAAAATAAAGAAAAATTGAACCGAAAAGGGGTTTTGTTTGCTTCATTGGCCGGGTTATCTTTAGCCATCGACATGTCTATGTGGGCCACGGGAATTATGAGCTCCAATGCAGCGATGCCTACTCTTACAGCTAATCTTACGCCTCTATGGGTTGGCATTGGTGGTTACTTTTTCTTTAAAGAAAGGCGTACAGTCCGGTTTTGGATCGGACTGGCCATTGCCATGATTGGAATAGTATTTCTTGTCATTCAGGATCTGTATCAACCCAATGGTATATTTAAAGGATTAATGCTGGGCTTATTTGCCGGTATTTTTTATGGTGGTTTTATGATGCTTGTTCAAATAGGCAGAAGATACCTGGATACACTTTCATTTCTGTTTCTAAGCTCATTGGCCACCACCGTATTTTTGGGAATATTTATGCTATTTCAAAATCTCGAATTTATGGGTTATTCCACAAAAGCCTGGGTCCTTTTTATAATCATGGGTGTCATGATCCAGGCCGGTGCCTGGTTTCTGATCAATTTTGCCCAGGGACATTTGCCTGCCTCTTTAGTAGCTCCCACATTACTTGTTCAACCGGTACTTACAGGGGTTGTTGCATTTCTTCTGTTGGGTGAAGCCCTTACCTTATGGCAAATAACAGGGGGGATTATTGTTGTTATTGGAATTTATACCGTCCATTTTGCCAAACAGCGAAAAAATACAAACAGGTAACTATTAGGAACAACAAAGCCCTTACTTCCCGGATTTGCTGTTACCTTTGGCTTTAATCAGCTCATCAGGATTTACAACGTATGCTTTACAAATGCTCGAAGTTTTTGTTTTTGCTTACTATAGATTTTTTAACACTCTCATCTATATTAACTTAGAAACTGTTCATTCCTTCCATTTGTTAATAAATAAATGATGACCCCTTTCGATCGGAAATGGTTAAAAAAATAAATATTATATCAAAATCAACCCCAACAATTGCCTCTATGGTATTATATCTTGTTCATCGTAAGTATTACTCTTTATTTATGGTTGAGACCAGTTTAAAAAGTAACAAGTTTGTAACGATTAAAATGTAATATATTGATTATTAAGATATTAGTAAAAATCAACAGAATTGAATAAATAGCTGAAATTCAAATAGATAACTTTACGAACTTTCAACTTTATGGCTTTTTAGGCTGAACTCAAATATAAAAACAACAATATACCGAACACGCTAAACGTTAAAAAAAAGAAAAAAAAGGAGTTCAAAAAAAATATTTATTTATCTTTACGTTATCGTTAAACCAATTAATTTATCAACCATCAAATGTATTATTGTATTATTAAGTACATTCTAAAAAATCTATCATTATGAGAAACAAAATTTTATTATTGATTGCAGCCATCTCATTTGCGTTGTTATGGTCATGCACTCAAGGCCCCGACTATAAAGAGGGCAAAACATACAACGGCTTTAAGCTCGAAGAAAAAAGATTCGTAGAAGAAGTAGATGCCTGGTGTTTATATTTTATTCATGAAAAAAGTGGAGCAAAATTATTAAAAATTGCCGCTGATGATGCCAACAAACTTTTCAGCGTATCGTTTAAAACTACTCCTCAACATGATTATGGAACTCCTCACATTATGGAGCACTCAGTATTGAACGGTTCTGAAAATTTCCCTGTAAAAAGTCCTTTCGACTTATTAGCAAAAGGATCGTTAAAAACGTTTCTTAATGCAATGACTGGCTCAGACTATACCACTTATCCTGTAGCCAGCATGAACGAAAAAGATTACTTTAATCTAATGCATGTTTATATGGATGCCGTTTTTAATCCATTACTTCATAAGAACCCTAAGATTTTTAAACAAGAAGGCTGGCATTATGAATTGGATGACATCGATGGAGAAATCGTTTATAAAGGTGTCGTTTACAACGAAATGAAAGGCGCTTTCTCAAGCCCTCGACGCGAGCTAGGTTACCAAATTAATAAAATTCTTTTTCCTGACAATACTTATGGAGTATCATCAGGAGGTTATCCAACAGCAATTCCAAAACTTACTTATGAATATTTCAAAAATTTCCATAAAAAATATTACCACCCTTCAAATAGCTTTGTGCTATTGTATGGAGATGCAGATTTAGATAAAGAGTTAGCATTTTTAGATACAGAATATTTCTCTAACTATGAAAGATCTGAGGAGAAGGTAGAGATTCCAATTCAGAAACCATTTACTGAAAGAAAAGTAGCAGAAAAATTTTATAGTGCACCTGAAGGCAGTGAAACAAAAGATAAAACATTTTTAAGCTATAGTTTTGTTGCCGGATTAAATACCGATCAGGAACTAACCATGGCGCTTGATATATTGAGCGAAGCGCTGGTTAATCATGAGTCAGCTCCATTACGCCTGGCCATCCAGGAAGCTGGGATAGGGAAAGATATTAGAGCCTGGTCCAGCAACGGAAAACAAAATGTTTTCCAAATAACCGTTCAAAATGCCAATCCCGAAGACAAAGAGAAATTTGATGAAATCGTTTTCACTACATTGAAAAAAGTAAGTGAAGAAGGGTTTGATAAAGAAACCATCGATGGTATTATTAATCGAATGGAATTTCGTTTACGCGAAGGAAATACTCCACAAAAAGGTTTAATGTACCTCTTTTCTATTAAAAACGGACTTTTATTTGCCGATGATCCTTTTATGGGATTAGAATATGAAAAACCTTTGGCTAATGTTAAAAAAGGAGTTGAAAATGGAATGCTCAAGAATATTATCCAGGAATATTTTATTGATAATCCTCATGCCTTGCTCATGGTATTAAAACCTCAGCCAGGATTAGAAAATGAAATTGCAGAACAAACCCGAAAAGAGCTGGTTGAGTACAAAGCAAGCCTTAGCAAGGAAGAGCTTGAGCAGCTGGTTCAGGAAACCAAAGAACTGAAAGAACATCAGCAACGGGAAGACTCTCCTGAAGCCATTGCTACCGTTCCGATGTTATCACTCGAAGATATCAGTAAAGAAGTACAGTGGTATGAGATAAACGAGAAATCGGTGAGTGATATTCCAGTTTTACATTACGAAGATTTTACCAGTAATATCGTTTATACAAATCTGTATTTTGATATGAATACACTGCCTAAAGAACTTATTCCGTATGCAAACCTTTTAGCGGAACTTCTTGGCTCTCTTAATACAGAAAACTACTCTTATGGTGAGCTTGATAATGCATTAAATATCCATACCGGAGGATTCTATACCTACCTTACTTCATATCAGGAAAACTATTCGGATGATAAGCTTTTACCTAAGTTTATGATATATGCTAAGGCAACTGTTGATAAGACGGATAAATTATTTGAATTAACGACAGAAATTTTAAATCATTCTAAACTAGATGATATTGACCGCTTAAAAGAACTAATTATCCGTCATCAATCGCAGATAGAAGCAATGGTTAAAAACAACGGTGTAGGAATTGCAACCACGAGGTTAAGCTCATATTACAGTAATCAGGGTATGTATAATGAATTAACCAATGGATTATCTTATTATGATTTTATTACAGAGTTAACCCAAAATTTTGATACAAATCAAGAGGAAGTGGTGGCGAAACTCCAGGAAACAGCAAAGCTGCTTTTCAATAAGAATAATGTCATTGCTGGAATTACCTGCTCTGATGACAACTATACAACCTATAAAACAGTGCTTGAAAAATTTGCCTCTACATTGCCTGCTGAAGAGGTACAGATGAACGAATGGGCTTTTGACTTAAATGTTAAAAATGAAGGATTAATGTCTGCATCAATGGTTCAGTATGTGGTTAAAGGATATGACTATAAAAAACTTGGTTATGAATGGGATGGAAAAATGCGTGTATTAAATCAGGTAATGTCGCGTGATTATTTGCAAAACAAAATTAGAGTAATGGGAGGTGCCTACGGCGGATGGGCTTCATTCTCACCAACAGGAAATGCTTTTTTTGCATCATATCGCGATCCAAACTTAAAAGAAACACTTGAAAATTACGATGCAGCACCAGCATTCATTAAAAATTTCGAGGTGGATGAAAAAGAGATGGCCCGATTTATTATTGGTACAATTTCAAATATCGATATGCCAACAACGGCTTCGCAACGAGGATCCATAGCCATGAACAATTATTTTACACAAAAAACCAAAACAGAAATGGAAGAAGAACGAAATGCTATTCTTACAACCACAGCCGAAGATATCCGTTCTTACGAACAGATGATTCAAGAGATTATGGATCAGAATATTCTTTGTGTTTACGGAAACGATCAGAAAATAAAAACTCATAAGGATCTGTTTAAGGAAATCAAATACATCACAAAATAAATTTTTAACCCTCTTATTATGAACGTGCCACACACTTTGTCGTGGCACGTTTTTTATTAAAATAATGTATTCTCATCCATACCAAATCAATTAAAAATAGTAATTTTACCTTATCATTAAAATCGTTTGTCATGAAAGCATCAAGAATTACCAATAGCCTGCTTATCTCTTTTGGTATTGTTTTGATATTTATTTACGGCAAAAATCTGATCCTGCCTTTTTTTATTGCATTAATTTTTTGGTTTCTGATAAAAGAGATCCGCAGCTTTCTGAAAAAAATAAAATATATTGATAAAGTCCCCAATATTATCCTTAATATCATAGCTTTTGCGATCATATTTGCGATACTGGGTGGTGTTGGTAAAATTTTAGCAATGAACATCCAACAGCTTTCAAAAGAACTTCCGGCGTACCAAAAAAATATAACCGATATTACCGCCTCAATCAACCAAACGTTTAATATTGATATTGTTAATTCTATTAAAGATTTTTTGGGCGAATACGAGTACTCTAATTTACTTTCCAGAGTGTTTAACTCTATAACCGACTTGTTTGGTGATGCTTTTCTGATTATTATTTATACCGTGTTTTTGCTGCTCGAAGAACCTTTTTTTACTAAAAAAATTAATGCTATTTATGCCGAAAAAGATAACCATGATGATGTGATTGACATTCTCTCCAAAATCGATAAATCTATCGGGAGCTATATCTCGATAAAAACACTTGTAAGCCTGCTTACCGGTTTTCTAAGCTATTTTGCCCTGTTGTTTTTAAATGTTGATGCACCCATATTTTGGGCCTTCCTGATTTTTATACTCAATTATATTCCTACGGTAGGCTCGTTAGTAGCCACAACTTTTCCCGCCTTTTTTGCCATGCTGCAATTTGGTGAGGTGATGCCCGGAATCTGGGTATTAATCGTTGTAGGTGCTATTCAACTAATTGTAGGTAACTACATTGACCCGAAACTTACCGGTGACTCGCTGAATATCAGCCCATTGATTATTATTTTCGGCTTGGCCTTTTGGGGTGCAATCTGGGGAATTATCGGTATGTTTTTGAGTGTTCCGGTAACGGTGATGTTAATTATTATTTTGTCAAAAATTCCTGCAACCCGTCCTATCGCTATTCTGCTGACAAAAGACGGGAAAATTGCAAACGAAAATGATGGTTAATTTTTATTCACCATCGGCAAAATAATCAGAGCTATAGCTCCAAACAAAAGATATACCAGGTTTGTACAAGTGTGTGATAGAAGTGCAAAAACCATTCCGTCCACGCTGCTGATTCCAAATAATAATAAACATTGAATCACTACATAGTGCCATGCACCAATCCCTGCCTGAATAGGTAAAATAAATGCAAAGGTAGAAACAGCAAAAGCAAAAGCGGCATTACCGAGTGTAAGTTCCTCTGTAGGCCCATAAGCAAAAAACATTACGTAAAGCATCATCAACCAGAAAAAATAAATAAGAAAAGTCTGAAAAATATATACTCCTTTTCCCTTGATCGAAGCAATCGTTTTAAATCCCTCAATAAAATCTGTTTTTATTTTATGAATTCTTTTTCTGAACTTCTTAAAAACATTGAGTTTGTACAACACAAAAATAAATACAAAAACAAACAAAATTACCAAAGAGTATATAATAATTTTCGAGTGATAATTGGAATACGTTATGTTGATATTTGCTGATTGGAATAGTTCCTTTAATACCGGAAATTGCCAGGCTATTAAAACAAGAAATAAAAAAATTAAAGCAGCAAAATCTGTTATGCGCTCAATAAATACGGTTCCAACCAATTTAGTAAAAGGAACTTTGTCATACTTAGTAATTACACCACACCGGGCAATTTCTCCTCCACGCGGAATAACAAGGTTGGTAAAAGCCATTACCAGTACCGATAAAAATAAATTAAGATTCCCTGGATGATAATCCATAGAAACAATGAGTTTTTTCCATCGTAAGGCTCGGGTAAGCTGGCTTAACAAATTAAAAACTAATGAAAGAATTATCCAGCCATACGTTAAATTTCCCAGTTCCGACTTTATTTTACTTACATCTATATCTTTATAAACATACCAAAACAAAGTAACTCCAATAACCAAAAAAACTCCCGATTGTATCAGTTTTCGTTTCTTCATACTTCTTTTTAATCGGGAGAACTATTCTTTTTTCCCGTTTTTTAATAATGATTGAATATTTTCATTTAATTCGGAATGCAGTTGTTTAATTTTATCTTTCACCTTTTCATTTTGTGAGTTAAACGACGACTCAATCCGTTTCGTAATTAAATCGTAATTTTTTAACAGCGTAAATGCTATTTCCTGTCCTTCGCTGATAAACTCCATAGTAGCTTTCACTGGAGTAGTTTTTTCATATTTTGTAGGATGTGTTAACCCTTCTAAAACACAATACTTTAATTTTTTCCCGTGTGCTTGAAAGTATAAATTAATATACGTTTCCACACCAAAACGGATATCCCGGATATCCTCTAAAATCGGTTCAATATCTTTTTTAAGCATGGCTCTCTCGCCGGTAAGCCCTTTAAACGGATTGATGCGATAATCAATCAATGTTTCGGATGGTTGCCCCAGTACCATGTCTGCTTCTGCATTAAATATGGGGTTGAGCAGATGGTCAAAATGCTCCTTTTTAATATGGGTAATATCGGCATCAAAGAACAAAATAATATCACGGGATGCATTTTCAACGCCTATAACCATAGCAAAGCTTTTTCCTTTATTTTCATCCATCCTGATATAACTTATAGGGATGTCTTTTTGTAAGTCTTTTACTATTTGCTGTGTAGCATCTTCTGAGCCATCATCTACCAAAACAATTTCACTTTCCGGATTAAACCGATGGCAGGATTCTATAACATTTTTTATGGTTTGTTCTTCGTTATAAGCGCAAATAACAATACTTACATTTTTTTTATCCATACTTGTTTTTTAGTAATGGTTAGTTAATTTTTTTTATACGTTGAAAACGTTACTCTTCGAAAAATAGTATTTCCTTCCGGAACCAGTTCAACCAATACTTTTTCTCCTTGTTTATTGATCAGATTTCCTTTAAGCCCAACCACAGGCTTATCCCAGGGATGTAAAAGCTTTTCATTTCCAACATTTGACTCAAATTTAAAATTCGCATCCGTTGGTATTTTATAATTCCAGCCCTCTTTATCTTTAACTTTTAACTTATATCTGTAAAATCCACTGTTATGATATTCTTTAATGGTATCCATTCGATGTTCAAAAGGTAAAGCAAAAACCAACGGCCCTCGTTTGATAAAATAACCTTCTCCTCTCACGGTTTTCGACGAAGGCTGGGCAACTTTTTTAACTTCAAAATTAAATTTCACTATAAATTTATCATTTTTTTTCCAATGTTTCGATATTATTATTTTGTCATGTTCTTCACGAATATTTACTCCATCAATTTTTAAAATATCAATATCGGAGCAGCCATGAGGTTTTCGCAGAACGAGCGAAAATTCTGTTGGCCTTTCCGGGTTAATCATAAACTCCACTTTGTCTGAAAAAGGATAGTTGGTTTGCTCTTCCACATTTACCTCAACATCGTTTAGGATGGTTTTTACTTCGCATGGCCCATATAATGTTGCAACCAATCCTCCATTTTTAACATCCTTCATCCACATTCCTTCAACATAATAAGGCATTAACCGGCCTCCGTTGAGCACACAGCACGAAGCTGCCCGATGCGAGGCATCATACGACTCCCGGTGTCCTATTTCCTTATGGTTAATTTTTATTCGGTTATCTGATGTAAGATATGACAATCCTTTAAGAACAGGGAGTCGTGCACCTTGTCCGGCATTAAAGGCCATCGTTTCCACCTGATCGGCCAGCAGAAAATCGCCGGTAAAAGCAACCATCTTATTCAACGGACTGATCATCTCGGCAATACTGCAATACTCGTACCGCTCATCAGCGGTTCCCTTGCGTCCTTTCACCCATTCGTCACAACGCATAGCGCCACCGGGAGTTATATGGTAATTTAATTTTTTGACACTCATCTCAGATGCCCGTTTATATTCTGATCTTCCATCAATAGCGGCCACAAAATGAGGCACAAAGATTCCTTCAGCCACGTGAGCTCCATGTTTTCTAAAATACATAGTGGTATCCAGCAATTGCGACAGCTTTAAATCGTCATCGCGAACTTTTCCCTGACTAAAATCATCATATAACTTAAGGGCGGCATCAAGGTAAGTTTGATCCCCGGTGATACGATACAGCCATTCCAGGTTTTCGAAAAAACCGATTCCATGGGATAC
>JASGMZ010000097.1 GCA_030156305.1 Bacteroidales bacterium
TAAATGAGGCGAATAGCCATAGCTATTTAACGATTTTACAACGAAGAAAAAAGGCAAAAGAACAAGCCAAAATGTATAGGTTATTTACTTACAAGCCCTTAGGTAAAATTTTAGGGGTTAATTTTTCCGTTGGTCATAAAAATAGCAACTTTTTTTAAAACAAAAGTATGGTCCCCTTTAATCCAAGAAAAGTATTATTTTTTAATTTATGATTTTAAAAACTTTTCCATCCTATATAATACTGTTATTCATTAAGATAAAAAATTTATAATACGTTAGAAATCTACTTTTTTATCCTGAACTGCTAAAAACCATTTTTCTTGCTCAAAAATAATTTTACATTAGCAGCTATTAATTTAAAATAATTTAAACAACTAATCATTTTATGAAAAAAATATTAATCTTAGGAGCTGGACTTTCTTCATCTAGTTTAATCAAATACCTGCTTGAGCATTCAAAGGAGCACAACTGGAAGTTACGTATTGGAGATATGTCGGTTGAAACAGCCCAACGCAAAGTAAATCATCATGAAAATGGAGAAGCATTTACATTTGATGTATTTAATGAATCCCAACGAATTGATGAAATTAAAAATGCCGATGTGGTCATTTCGATGCTTCCAGCGCGTTTTCACCATTTGGTAGCCGAACAATGCGTTGAGTTTGGTAAACATATGATTACTGCATCGTATGTTTCGAAAGAAGTAAAAGCATTACATCAAAAAGCATTAGAAAAAGATATATTGCTTTTGAATGAGATTGGTGTTGATCCTGGTATTGACCACATGTCGGCCATGAAAGTGATTGATGAAATAAAGGCTAAAGGTGGAAAAATGCAGGCTTTTAAATCCAGTACCGGAGGCCTGGTTGCTCCTGAGTATGATAACAACCCATGGAATTATAAATTTACCTGGAATCCCAGAAATGTTGTCGTTGCCGGTCAATCAACAGCTCAATATATTGACCACGGGAAATATAAATTTATCCCTTACCATCAACTGTTTCGAAGAACAGAAAAAGTATCCATATTAGATGTTGGTGAGTTTGAAATGTATCCCAACAGGGATTCGTTAAGTTACCGCGAAACATATAATCTTCAGGATATACCAACCATTTTACGCGGAACCTTGCGCCGCCCGGGATATTGTGCTGCATGGGATGTATTTGTTCAACTCGGCTTAACAGATGATACATTCACTATAAAAAATTCTAAAAACCTAACCTATAGGGAGTTTATCAACCTTTTTCTACCTTATAATGAAAAAGATTCAGTAGAACAAAAAATTTGCGATTATACGGGAATAGATCAGGAATCAGAAATATTTAAAAAATTAGTATGGCTGGGCATCTTCGAAGACAAAAAAATAAATATGCCTGATGCCACTCCTGCACAGATTCTTCAAAAACTATTAGAAGAAAAATGGGCGCTGGGCGAAAATGACAAGGACATGATTGTCATGCAACACCAGTTTGATTATACGTTAAACGGAAAGAACAAACGAATCAAATCCTCGCTGGTGGTAAGAGGCAAAGATCAGGTACATACCGCTATGGCTATAACCGTTGGAATCCCAGTAGCTATTGCCACCAAATTATTACTCACAGGAGTAATTGAGCGTCGCGGAGTGGTTGTTCCAATCATGAAAGACGTTTACGAACCGGTTTTGAATGAATTGGAAAAGTATGGAATCAATTTTATTGAAGAGACTATTGATCTTTAAAATTTAAGATAAAAATCTTTTGTGAGATTTTTATAATCATCAGAATATTCGTGCCGTTTATTGAGCTCAACAACCAATTGTTGTTCGATAAACGGCTTTTTTATTTTCTTAAATTCGAGTAGTAGTCTTTTGGGTTTACGTCCGGGTTTGGGCAAAACATTTGTTTTACGAACACAGAATAATCCCTGCTCGGCAGCTTTAACAATAAACAAACTACCCTCAATATAAGGTAGAATAAGACTTAATGTACCCGATTCCGACAAACAATTTAACGCTCCAATTAAAATATCGGCCAGCTGCAAATCGGTATTATGCCTTGCTTTAGTTCTATTTTCCCGAGGAGGTGTTAATGAGTTTTGAAAATAGGGTGGGTTCGAAACAATCAAGTCATATTTTGTTTTGGTTTTTGTTGCAAAATCCTGAAAAGATTGATGAATGATTTTAATTCTGTTGCTCCATAGCGATTGATTAACATTCTCCTGAGCCTGCTCACAAGCGTTTGAGTCAATCTCAACAGCGTCAATTGCAGCGTTCGACCGCTGTGCCATCATTAAAGCAATTAATCCGGTACCTGTACCAATATCAAGTATTTGATCTGCACTTTCCACATTCGCCCAGGCACCCAGCAAAACACCATCGGTACCCACTTTCATAGCACATTGATCCTGATAAACGATAAATTGCTTAAACTTGAAATAATCATTGGCCATAATGAATAATTTTTATTAAAACTTTTCAAAAACGCCCAGCCCGAATAAGGCAAAATCGTATTTTATGGGGTCAACAGAATCAAATATTCTTAACTTCTCTGTTAATTCTTGCACGGCTTTCCAGTCGTTTTGATTTCTTTTCAGCAGTCCCAATTTCCGGGCAACATTGCCTGTATGTACGTCTAATGGGATAAATAGACTATTCATAGGGATTTTATCCCACAATCCAAAATCAACACCGCGGTTATCTTTACGCACAAACCACCGGAGATACATGTTCAGCCTTTTTGCTGATGCTCCTTTTAGCACGTTAGCCACATGCTTTTGCGTTCGCTCAGGATGAGGAATCTCAAAAAATACTTGCCGAAAATGACTCAATACATCAACTATATTTTGATGTTGTAAATATAGATGCTGAAATAAGCTTCCTAACCCATTATGTTTCAAATAAATATTTTTCAACGATTGGATAAAAAACACACAATCTTCTCCATTAAACGTACGGTGTTTGAAATATTTAAACCGATTCAGATCATTAGCTGAATAATTTTGCACAAACTCATACGGAGCATTATCCATTAAGTTTAACAGCTGATACATATTTTTAATGATTGTTGATCGCTGTCCCCAGGCAATGGTAGCAGCAAAAAATCCGGCTATTTCCCGGTCGGGGTTAGCGGTAAAAAGATGGGGAATCTGAATCGGGTCGGTATGAATAAAATCCGGATGGTTATATTTATCGGCCTTTTCGTCGAGAAATTCTTTTAAAACCTTAAATTCCATTAGTTTCCGGTAAAAAATCCGTCTTTCATAGTGAGTTTACGATCAGCAGTATCTGCCAGTTCAATATCGTGAGTAACAATAACAATGGCCGGGTTATATTTTTTCCGTAAGGAAAAAAACAGTTCGTGTAACTCTTTCTTATTCTGTGTATCGAGATTTCCTGAAGGTTCATCGGCAAAAATTACTTTGGGGTCATTAATTAAAGCCCTTGCTACAGCAACCCGTTGCTGTTCACCACCCGAAAGTTCCTTTGGTTTATGCTCCAGCCGATGGCTCAATTTTAAAAAATCAAGAATTTCTTTGGCTTTTTCTTCTGCTTGTGCTTTAGGTATTTTATTGATAAAGGCCGGAATACAAACATTTTCTAATGCAGTAAATTCAGGGAGTAAATGATGAAACTGAAAAACAAAACCAATATTTTGATTACGAAATGATGCCAGCTGCCTATCTTTTAATTTACTGATATTCACTTTATCGTATAATACTTCGCCGGAATCAGGACGGGACAATGTACCCAAAATTTGTAAAAAAGTAGTTTTTCCTGCGCCACTAGGGCCAACAATAGAAATAATCTCCCCTTTCTCAAGGGTTAAACCAATCCCCTTTAGGACTTGTAAATCGCCATAGGATTTGGTAATATTTTTTGCAATAATCATATATATTTTCTTTTCTTCAGTAATCGATTTTTTCAGTATAATTATATCAATAAATTTAAAGTATTCCCGTCGTAAATGCTAAATATATGTATGCCACATAAATAGTTAGAAAAATCAATCCTTTCCAGCGAGAAATGATCCCTTTTCGCAATGGCAATAAAAATATAAACAACAACAAAGCCAATGCCAGCATCCAGATAATATCAAATTTCAGCACCATAGGGTTTATATCAATGGTTGTAATGATACTGGTTATACCAAGTATTGCAAATATGTTAAATATATTTGAACCAATAATATTGCCAATAAATACATCCATTTCCTTTCGAGCGGCAGCAGCCACAGAAGTGGCCAACTCCGGTAAACTGGTACCCAGGGCTATTACAGAAACAGATATTACTCTTTCGTCAACACCCATTTTTATAGCAATAGCTGATGCCCCTTTTACCAGGAATTCTGCTCCATATATCAAGCCAACCGAAGAAACCAATACAAATAATAATGACAGCCAAAGTTTATATTGTGGTTTTGGAGGTGTTTCCAGTGAGGCTAATTTTTCTTTTCGTGATTTTGTAATTGACCAGATAATGTAAAGTGTTAATAAAAAAACCATTAAAAGGCCTTCAAAAAATTGCAATTTAAGATTAAGGCTAAAAAAGAGCAATAATAAGCTGGCAACCATCATTACAACCCAATCAAAATAAATTCCTTTCTTTTGAACTTTTATAGGGCTTACTAATGCACTTAACCCTAATATCAGGGCAATATTAGCAATATTTGAGCCAATCACATTCCCGATAGAAATATCAGGATGTCCTTTGAGTGCGGCATCTAAACTAACAACCAGTTCGGGCGCTGATGTCCCTAACGAAACAATTACAATCCCAATAACCAGTTTAGAGACTTTAAAATGAGCAGCAAGTGAAACACTCCCCCGCACCAGGAAATCACCACTAAATATTAATAACAATAATCCTACAAGAAGAAAAAACACATCCATAGATTATCCTTTAAGGCCGTCGTTTATGTCTTTTATATTATCATCCAGGTCTTTCATATCCTTTTTAATATCATCAGTATGGTTATTCACTTCGCGCTTGATATCATCAGCTGCTTTTCTGAATTCACGCATTCCCTTGCCTAATCCGCGAGCTATTTCAGGAATCTTATTGGCTCCAAAGAGTAATAAAACAACCAATAAGATGATAAATATCTCTTGTCCGCTAATAAAAAGAAACATCCTGTACATACATTAAATTTTTACAAATATACATTTTGTTCAAATAACAAAAAAGCCCCTAAAAAAATGGGGCTTAACTAAGATAAGAATTGTATGTTTAAAAATTATTTTTTCTTTTTATTTGCAACTTTATGTTTATGTACATGTACGGTATCGTAAACCACCGGAGAAGCAATAAATAGTGATGAGTAAGTACCAACAACAACACCTATTAATAAAGCAAATACAAAACCACGGATTACTTCGCCACCTAATAAGAAAATGGTTAACACTACTACAAATGTGGTAATAGATGTATTAAATGTACGGCTTAATGTTCCATTTAATGCACTATTAATAATAGTATGGCGGTCGCGTTTTGGATAAAGTGTTGTATACTCTCTTATACGGTCGAATACAACCACCGTGTCGTTAATCGAGTAACCTACCACGGTAAGTATGGCTGCGATAAATGCCTGGTCTATTTCTAAAGAGAATGGTAATATTCCGGCACCTAATGAGAATATACCGAGAACAATTAACACATCATGAATAAGTGCCGTAACGGCTCCCAAACCATATTGCCAGTTTTTAAACCGGATAAAGATGTAAACAAACATCATGATTAACGCCAAAATAATTACAACCAATGATTTATAAATGATATCTGTAGCAATGGTAGCACCCACTTTATAGGAGCTCATTTTATAATTCGTATTGAAATCATCGAACGTAACATCATCGTTTATAAATGGTTTTAACCCTTCAAATAGTTTGGTTTCAACATCCTTATCCACATCCACATCGTCTTCGTTGATACGATATTTTGTAGTTATTTTCACCTGATTATCATCTCCAAAAACTTTAACCTCTGGTGCATGGCCATATACTTCACCAAGAGATTTCGATACTTCAACCGTATTTACAGGTTCTTCAAAACGGACAACATAGGTACGTCCACCGGTAAAATCGACACCCTGATTTAGCCCTTTGGTAAATAATGAACCAAGGCTTATAAAAATTAAAACGGCAGAGATTACATAAGCAATTTTACGATTCTCAAGGAATTTAAAGGTTGGATTTTTTAATATATTTTTGGTTATTTTCGTTGAATAAGTGATCTCTTTGTTTCGTTTCAAATACCACTCAAAAATTAAGCGGGTTAAGAAAATCGCAGTAAATAGCGCAGTAATGATACCAATTAATAACGTGGTAGCAAAACCTTTAATCGGGCCTGTACCGAAAGTATACAGAATTATTGCTGTTAACAGGGTGGTAACGTTAGCATCGATAATAGCCGAGTAGGCATTTTTATATCCATCTTTTACTGCCAGTTTCACGCCTTTTCCTGCCGCCAACTCTTCACGTATTCGTTCAAAAATCAGTACATTGGCATCCACCGACATACCGATGGTTAAAACAATACCAGCAATACCGGGCAATGTTAATACAGCGCCGAGTGATGCCAGCACCCCGAAAATAAAAAACATATTTATAAATAATGCGATATCGGCTACCAGGCCGGCTTTACGGCTAAAGTAGAAAATCATATAAATCATCACCAAAATAAAGGCAATAAAGAACGATTTCATACCGGCATTAATGGCTTCCTGTCCAAGTGACGGGCCAACTACTTCTTCCTGGATAATTCTTGCCGGAGCAGGTAATTTACCAGATTTTAAAATATTGGCTAAGTCTTTTGCCTCCTCAACGGTAAAATCTCCGGAGATTGAAGAACGTCCACCCGTAATTTCCTGATTGACCCGAGGAGCAGAATAAACGTAATCATCAAGAACAATAGCAATAAAATTACCGACGTTATTTTTGGTTAAACGTGCCCAGATTTTTGCTCCATCGGCATTCATGCTCATAGAAACTCCGGCGCTACCCGTATTCTGGTCAAATTCAGACCGTGCATCGGTAACTACATCTCCGTCAAGTGGTGGTTTACCATCTCTACCGGTAATTTTTAAAGCATGTAATTCGTAAATGCTTTTTGTATCGTCGTATTTATACGGCTTAACATGCCACTTAAAGCTGATATCCCGGGGAAATATCGAACGTACCTGTTTCATATTCAGGTAAGCATTTACTTTTGCTGTATCGTTGTAATGCGCCATACCAATAACAGAGCCTTCCATCGGTTGATTAGTTCGTGGATTAATGCTTGGCATTAATACCGAAAATAAAGGATATCTCTCCATTCGCTGATCATCAGTTAAGGCTGCAGAATCGTCTTTTGTTTGTTCTGATTCAATTTGATCAAGTAAAGATAAGTCTTCTTCAACTACGTCTTCCTGGGTATCTAATTCCTCGGCTACCTCTTCAACAACCTCTCCCTCATCGCTGGCTTCTTCTTTTTCTATTTCTTTTTGCGCTTGTTCCAGCTCATAAATCTTTTCGTTGGCCTGAAGAAGGTAAGGATAAATTTGTGTGTTGTTATAGGTTTCCCAGAACTCAAGGTTTGCGGTTCCCTGTAACAGGTCTCGGACACGTTCCTGATCTTTCACTCCCGGAAGTTCAATCATAACCCTACCGGTAGCTTCCATTCTTTGAATATTGGGTTGAACAACCCCAAAACGGTCGATACGGCTACGAAGAATATTAAATGAATTATCGATAGCATCTTTAGCTTCGGCACGAATTACATCTAACACCTCTTCGTTGGTTGAGTTAAAATCAACTTTATCTTTCAGCTCAATCGTATTAAAGATTGCTGCCAATCGTGCATCAGGATCAATTTCGTTAAATGCCCTGCCAAATAAGGTAATAAAATCTTCGCGGCTTTCCATCCTGTATTCCTTTGCCAGGTTTAAGGCTTCACGGAAAGTTGAATCCGTACTATTATTGGATAAGGCCTTAATAATATCTTCAACCGATATTTCAAGCACTACGTTCATCCCACCTTTAAGGTCCAAACCAAGATTAATCTCTCTTTCCTGGCACTCTCTAAATGTGTATTTTCTAAATCCCAGATTATAAACAACTTCTCCCGATAATGAATCAAGATATTGATATTCTAAATCGTTAAGTTCAATATTTTCGTCGGGATGATTGGCTGCATACTCAATTGCATACTTTTCTGCATCATTATAAATGCGCGTTGTAATCCAGGTAAACGAAAGGTAATAAATACATATTATGGCTAACGCACCAGCCAAAAACTTAATAGCTCCTTTAATCTGCATTTGTTATTCTGTTTTATTGATTTTATAAATATTATTTACTTTCTATACAAATTATCGTGCAAAGATAAAATTATTTTTTAGAAACACACTTTTAAAAAGATTTAAGATTAAAAGAATTCAATTTAAGTATCTGTATCCTAATCTTAAAATTCAATTTTATTCGATTAACTCATCAAAATCTGCTTTTAGTGGTTTGTCTTCTAAAAAATCGTAAAGGGTAATTAGGCGAAGCGTGTAATAATTCGACCAGTATTTTCTTAATGCCGCAATATAATTAGTTTTGGCTCCGTCTTTTTCTGATAGCGCAACATTTAAATCGAGCACATCAACCTTCCCAATCAAAAAGCGTTGTTTGGTCATATCATAGCGTTTTTGAGCAATAGTATCACTCTTTGCGGCAATGGCCACCTGATCGTCCTGCAAATTAAATTGCATAACATTAAGATATACACTTTGCACAAAATCTGTTTTAGCCTGCTCAACGGTTGTTTTAATAACCTCCTGGCTCGATTGAGCCATTTTATAACGTCCGCGTCCCAATCCCCAATCTAATATTGGAACCTCAAGTCCAAGGGTAAATCTTTGCTGATCCTGAGGATTGACATATACATTCGAAAATTCCTGTGATTGCTGAGTGTATCCAATACTGGCAAACAAATCAGCCTGCAACCCTTTTTCCGATTTGGCTTTAGCCACATCACGCTCTGCCTCAATCAATTGTCTTTCAAAAGCAAGCTGCTCAGGATTATTTTCGTTAGCTTTTGCCAGTGCATCTTCAACCTCAACGGTTAATTCAGGGATATCTTTAGGGATAATTAATTTTAAATCTACTTTTTCATTAAATCCGAGAAATGAGCGAAGCTGAAATTTTTTAATTTCAAGGTCAACTTTTGCTGCATTCAAATCGGAGCCGGCATTTAGCAGGCTTAACTCCATTTGCATCAATTCATTTTCGGCAATGGTACCAATATTATATCTACCTTCGGCAATTTGATATAAAGTATCGGCATTGGAATAATTAATCTGAGCTACTTGCAGGTTTTGTTGTGCAAGCGCTAAATCAAAAAAATAATTCACTGCTTTTAAAGCAACATTCTCTAACGAAGTAATATATTCTTTTTGGGCTTCTTCGTATTTTAAAGGTTCAATCTTTTTTTGCCATTTATACTCGTTATAAAACATTACCGGTTGCCTGTAACCTATGCTTATTGGCGTAGAAAGATATGAGGTATTCACATCGCTATCCCCAAACTCATCGAGGCGGGTAAGGTTTGAGGTGGCAAAAATTTGTCCGCCGGTAAAACCCACATTTTGCCTAAGGTTTAAATTTACCGTAGAACTGTTCAGGTTATCTTCAACATAAATATAGGTGCCATCGGGATTTTGGTACTTTTTGATAGCTCTGCTAAACTCAGGGAATGTAGTACTTAGCGATAAATTGGGCAAATAATCGGCTTTGTACGTTCTGAATTCCCAATAGCTGGCCCGAAAGCGGTGTTTCGCCATGATGGC
>JASGMZ010000098.1 GCA_030156305.1 Bacteroidales bacterium
TCAGCTTACGTCAAACACCTTAAGTTGTTTGCCCATTATCTCGATCAATCCGGATTTCCCTATTCGATGTTAACAGGAAGTACCCAAAATCGTCAGCAGGTAATCAACGACTTTCAAAACACCGAAGACAAGTCTGTTTTCCTTATCCAGATAAAAGCAGGGGGAGTAGGATTAAACTTAACGGCTGCTGATTATGTATTCATCATCGATCCGTGGTGGAATCCGGCGGTTGAAGAACAAGCTATTAACCGTACTCACCGTATCGGGCAGGATAAAAATGTAATGGTTTATCGTTTTATTTCTTCCGAAACAGTTGAAGAAAAAATACAAAAACTAAAATCAAAAAAATCAAAACTGGCCAATTCGTTTATTGATACTAAACAAACGAAAGAAAAAATGAATTTGGATTTAATTATGGAATTCTTACAATAGCAGCCTGATTCAATGCTCTTTTTTCCTCGTCCTGAAAAACAAAATCAATAATACTGCAATTGTTCTTTGATTTTTGAGTTCCATAATGCCAGGTTTTAGTTACAGTTAAAAAATAATAAATTGTTACAATATGGCTAAAGTAGATGGATAAATATTATCGGGTGTTGTGTTAATTGCATTTTTTAACTGAGAAATTATCTGCTCCTTGTCTTTAGCAAAAACACCTTTTAAAACCAAATTATTCGACACATGATCAGAACGATAAATAACATTATCCACATCAAGATGCCGGATAAACAGTAACAACTCTTCAAACAACTCTTTCACCGTTTGTTGTTGATAATCTCCTTTAAAATGATGTTGAAAATGTTTCTGTCCGAAAGGCATACTCAACGTAAGGGTTGAAAGAAATTTAGGTTGTAATCTATTGATTATATCAGCAGATCTTAGTGCATATTGACGGCTATACTTCCTGCCTCCCAACCCGTTAATAATCATAATCGATGTATCTATACCGGCATCATGGGCTTTTTGGATTCCATTAACGGTTGTATCAAAGGTTTCGCCTTTATTTACCCGTTTCAAAAGTTCATCATCACCAGTTTCAATGCCAACATATAAAAGTTTTAATCCCAAAGCCCTTAAAGCCTTTAATTCCTTTTCTGATTTGCTTAAAATATCCTTAGGTAAAGCATACGATGAAATTCGTTGGGCCCGTTCAAACTGATGATTAATTGCGGTTAGAACCGGAAGTAATTTATCCGGTGATAACACGAATGCGTTACCATCGGCCAAAAAAAATTTTTTGGCTTTTGGAAAAGATTGAGCTAATTGAATAATCTCAGGTTTTATAGTGTCAAAACTTCGAACGGTAAACTTTTTGGAGGTGTACATCTCGCAAAATGCGCACTTATTCCATGAACAACCTAAGGTGGCCTGTATAATTACCGATTGAGCTTCGGCAGGAGGCCGAAAAACCGGTTCGTTATATTTTATGGGTGTAAAAAACAATTTTTATTGATTTTAAAGATTTATTACTAACTTCAGAAATTAAACTTTATATACAATTAAGGTATCAAAGAAAAAGAATTAATTAATCATAATAAAATTTAACCCAATGAAAAAATCACTATTAATAACACTTATTTTGCTGGCTTTTCTAAGTTTTCATGGTAATGCCCGGAAAAATACAGCTTATTTTTTAACGGAACCGACCCTCTCGCCCGATGGCCAAAAAATTGTTTTTGTTTACGAAAATGATTTATGGCAGGTAAATATTGACGGTGGGATGGCCTCCAGGTTAACTGCTATGGATGGAGCAGAATCTAACCCGCGCTTTTCTCCTGATGGGCAATGGATTGCTTTTTCTTCGGAGCAAAATGGTAATGCCGATGTATATATCTTACCCGTTAATGGAGGTGAAATTACTCAACTCACCTATCACGATGCAAATGATTACGTAGATGGCTGGTCATGGGATTCAAAAACCATTAATTTCACATCTAACCGATATAATGTTATTGGTTCATATAAAATTGCAGTGAACGGAGGAACACCAACCCGGCTTTTTGGCGATAACTACTTTAATAATGTACACCATATTGCCGAATTACCCGATGAAAATGCATATCTTTTTACCGAATCATGGGAAAGTTTTATGTTCCCTCACCGTAAAAGATATAAAGGAGGCCATAATCCGGATATTAAATACTACAATGCTACCACCAACGAATATAAAGCATTAACCTCATACAACGGGAAAGACCTTTGGCCCGGAACCGACATTAACGGGAATATATACTTTGCTTCAGATGAAAATACCTCGGTTTACAATCTTTTTACTTTCGAAAATTCGATAAAAAAACAACTCACAAATTTTAATACGGCTATACAAAATCCTCAGGTTAGTGCTAACGGGGAAAAAATTGCTTTTACCAAAGATTACCAAATCCATATTTATGATGTAAAAACCCAAAGCACTCAAAAGCCTGAAATTAAAATTTACAAAAACGAAACCCTTGATATTCTTCAAAAATTTAATGTCCAGGGTAAAATTTCAACCTTTGATATATCGCCCGATAATAAAAAGATTGCATTTGTTTCGCGTGGACGATTATTTGTTTCCGATATCAAAGGAAAATTTGTGAAAGAAATTAATACACATCCTAAAGAACGAGTGGTTGAAGTTAAGTGGCTGAAAGATAACAAAAATCTGTTATATACAAGAACCAACAAAGGGTGGGCCAATATTTTTAAAACATCGGCTGTTGAGAAC
Source organism: Bacteroidales bacterium (assembly GCA_030156305.1). GTDB lineage: Bacteria > Bacteroidota > Bacteroidia > Bacteroidales > UBA12077 > UBA12077. The sequence goes on from JASGMZ010000098.1 coordinate 2,708, forward strand.
ACAGATGAAAAACAATTAACTTTTGAAAATAAAACCGAACGATATATTGAGCTATCTCCCGATTTTGAAAAAGCGGTTTATATTAGTGGCTCATCCAATATTAATCTGCTCGATTTAAAATCATTTAAAACAGATAAAATTGTTGAAGATGAATTTTGGTTCCGTGGCTCACAACCACACTTCTCGCCCGATGGAAATTATATTGTTTACACCGCTTTTAGAAATTTTGAACCCGATGTTTTTATTTATGATATCAACCAAAAAAAGAGTATAAATTTAACCCATAACGGGGTTCCTGAAAATGACCCTTTTTGGTCGCCCGACGGAAAATATTTATACATTAGTGCCAACAGATATTTTGCCGGATATCCCAGAGGAAAGGGCACGAACAAAATATTCAGAATACCCTTATACCAATTCGCAAAAGATTTTAAATCTGACGAATATGAAAATCTTTTTAAGAAAGAGAATAAAAAAGATACCACCGTTGAAGTTAAGTTTACTTTAGAAAACATTGAAAAACGTTGGGAAGAAGTAGCTAATGTTGGTGGAGAACATCACAACCCATATATTTTTAAAGAAAAAGATAAAGAAATTCTCTTTTTCAATTCATATACCGATGACAGGAAATCATCCTTTAACAAAGTGGAGTTAAAACCCTTTGAAAAAGACAAAACCAAAAGCATCTCCGACGAATCATTTGACATGATTGTAAAATCAAAAAATAAATATTATGCGTTAATCAATGGTTCAATTCATGAGATAAATATTTCAGCCGATAAAACAGACAAAATCTCTATCGATTTTAGCTTTAGCAAAAATCTAAATAACGAATTTGAGCAGATGTTTTATGAAAACTGGGCTGCTTTGGCTGAAAACTTTTACGATGTAAATTATCATGGAATAGACTGGAAGGAAACCCGCGATTATTATGAACAGTTTCTACCCTATATCAGAAACCGTGAAAATTTACGCAAACTGCAAATTGATATGTTAGGCGAGTTGAATGCATCGCACCTTGATTTTAGAACGACTGGAGAAGAGCAGGAAACATTTTACCAACTAAGAAGTAATGAAACAGGGATTCTTTTCGATGAGGATAATCCTTATAAGGTAAAGGAATTTGTAGCCCAATCGCCGGTAGATATTTTAGATAATCCAATCATGCCCGGGGATGAACTTATTGCTGTAAATGATGTTAAGACAACCCCATCAAAAAACAGAAATGCTTATTTTAATCATCCGGAAATATTAGATGAGATAAAACTCACGTTTAAACGCGGAAAATCAACTTATGATGTAAAAATACATCCCATAACTTCACGAAAACTCAATAACTTGCTTTATGACCAGTGGATAGCAAAAAAACAAGAAATTGTGGACAAAGCATCAGATGAAAAAATTGCATATGTATATATGAAGGATATGGGAACAGGTAGTTTAGAGGATTTTTACATTGACATGACTACCGAAGCCGTTCATAAAGATGCTTTAATCCTGGATTTAAGATACAACCGTGGTGGAAATGTTCACGATGATGTATTGCAGTTTTTAGCTCAGAAACCTTACTTAAAATGGAAATACCGGGATGGCAAATTATCGCCACAACCTAATTTTGCACCTGCTGCCAAGCCTATCGTATTATTAGTTAACGAGCACTCATTGAGTGATGCCGAGATGACTGCTGCAGGGTTTAAGCAGTTGGAATTAGGTAAAATAATTGGTACGGAAACCTATCGTTGGATTATTTTTACCTCGGCTCGCCAACTGGTTGATGGTTCGTATACACGGCTACCGGCCTGGGGTTGTTATACTTTGGATGGAAAAGATATGGAAATAACCGGTGTAGCTCCCGATATTTATGTTAAGAATACTTTTTTGAATCGATTAAATGATACAGATCCGCAGTTGGAGAAAGCAATTCAAGAACTATTGAAAGAGCTGGAATAGGCAACATATTTTAACGAGGGCTTCGCTTGAAGCGAAACCCTCGTTTTTATTTATTAATAAAAAAAAGATGTGCAGCAATAATATACTTTCCTTTTATCAGCAGCACAAGACATCCAACAAAAATGAGAAGTAATGTAATAAAGGAAAATAAAATCTGAAAATCTATCGTATTTTGAGGGCATGCGAACATAACTTGATGAGAAAATCAAAAGTAATAGTAGAGCAAAAATAGCTGTAATAAAAATTAAGTGATAAAAAAGGGCAACCTGAATAGCTGCCCAAAAAAATTTGTTCTTTTTTAAATCTTTTGTTTTATTTCATTCCAGGTTTCAGCACTCATTTTGGAGCCAACAACCTCAATAACCTTGCTTGCACATAACGAACCTATTTCGCCACATTTATCTAAAGGCATTTTATTCACTAATCCATATAAAAATCCAGAAGCATATAAATCTCCAGCTCCAGTGGTATCAATAGATTTAGCTTTAAAAGGAGCTATTTTATAAACTTGATTATTACTTTTAACGAGTGAGCCATTTTTTCCGATTTTTACCACAGCAATTTCACTTTGCTCAGCCAATTCATGCAAAGCCTCTTCAGGGCCTTTTCCTGTAAATGCTTTGGCTTCTTCTTCGTTGGCAAAAATGATGTCAACGTAATTATTTAAATACTCTTGTAAAAATTCAAGATTTTCCTCAACAACATTAAAACTCGCCAAATCTAAAGAAATTTTCATGTTGTTGGCTTTCGCCAATTGAGCTGCTTTAAGCATTAATTTATGGTTTAATACTAAATAACCCTCGATATGCAGGTATTTATAATCTTTAAATTGATCTTCGATTAAGTCTATATCAGAAAGTTCAACAGCTGCACCTAAATAGGTAGCAAATGTCCGTTCCGAATCGGGCGATATTAAAGCCATTGCTCTTCCTGTTTCTGTCATGGTTTTAAGCATAAAGGGTACAATCCCATTCGCTTTCATGTCGTTACTAAAAAATTCGCCAAACGAATCGTTGCCTACTTTTCCAATATATCCGGCCGGAGCGCCTAAACTTGCTAACCCATGTATTGTATTTGCAGCAGAACCACCCGATGATTGTGACTTCTTAAAATCAACCGTTTCTTTATTAATTTTATCAGCAAAATCTCTTTCTGATATTTGCATACTTCCTTTTCGTAATGAAAATTTTTCCAGGGTTGAATCATCCGGAAGCATCGTCATGATATCAACCAATGCATTTCCTATTCCTAATACTTTGTCCATTATATTATTATTTAATTCATTATTTTATCACAAAAATACTAAGATTATTTGAATTGCCTAACTACTATTATAGATGAATTGGAGTAATTAATTTATGTTGATGGTAAAAAAATTTTAATTTATTTTTGGTTTATAATATAAACTACTTTATATTTACAAAATAATTAATTAAAATTTTAAACTATGGATGATAAAAATCTAAAAGCAGAAGAAAGCCTCCGAATTATTGAACAAATGATTCAGAGGGCCAAAGGTAATCTATACGATAGCAGTTTTTATTTTCTGCTATGGGGATGGATTATATTAATTGCAAATATAGGGAATATCGTATTAAATTATATTAATTACGATAAACCGTATTTAGTTTGGCTGTTAATAATTCCGGGTGTAATAGCCAGTGCTATTTATGGGGCACAACACGGAAGAAAAGCAAAAGTAAAAACTCACCTCGACAGGCTTAATTCCCTAATCTGGATGGCATTTCTTGTTTGTTATTTCACTATTCTGATTTTTATGAAAGAAATAAACTATCAAGTGGTTCCTGGCATTTATCTACTAGCTGGTTATGCAACATTTCTTACCGGTGTTGTTATAAAATTTAAACCTCTAATTTGGGGTGGCTTTATATTTTTAGCTGGTGTTTTTGCTTATTTTTTATTACCTGCGAACTATTTTGAGTTTGTTTCGCCGGTAGTAATTATCTTGGGATATTTGATTCCTGGTTATTTATTAAAATCTCAGAACAAAAAAAATGCTTAAAAAATTAGACCCATTATTACATTCGGAATTGCGCCTGGCCATCATGTCGCTTTTAGTATCGCTCCAAAAAGCTGATTTTACTTATATTAAAGAAAAAACAGAAGCAACATCCGGTAATTTAAGTGTTCAGCTTACAAAACTTGAAGAGGCCGGATACCTTGAAATTAAGAAAGGGTTTAAAGGCAAAATGCCACAAACAACATGCTTCATCACCAGAAAAGGTATCGAAGCATTTGAAAAATATGTAGAAAATCTTAAGGCATATTTAAAATTATAATTTTTTGAAATTTTAGTTTATTTTATAAACTTATTTACATAAAATCATAACAACAAATAAAAAGGGTGTCCAAAAAGAATTACTAGTGTCATTACGAATGAAATGAAGCAATCTATATTGATTGATTATCAGCAGATTGCTTCACTCGTTCCTTGTTCGCAATGACTTTTTGGACACCCTTTTTATTTTATTATAGTAACTTATTCAATTTAGCAGTTACATTTTTTTCAATTCTGTCATTTATCTGAGAAGCATCTGCTTTAACAAACTTGTCGCCGGTTATTTTCTCATACAGCTCAATATATCTTTCAGATACTTCATTTACAAACGCATCAGGCATTTCAGGAACTTTCTGTCCTTCCTCCCCCTGAAAACCTTGTTTCATTAACCATTCGCGTACAAACTCTTTTGACAACTGTTTTTGATTTTCTCCTTTTTGTTGCCGTTCTTCATACCCGTCTAAATAAAAATATCGTGAAGAATCGGGCGTGTGGATTTCATCAATTAAATAAATTTTGCCATCTTTTTTCCCAAACTCATATTTTGTATCCACCAGGATTAAGCCCATTTCTTTAGCCATTTCACTTCCGCGTTTAAACAATGCTAACGAGTACTTTTCCAACAACTCATAATCTTCTTTACTAACAAGTCCTTGTTTAATGATCTCTTCTCTGGAAATATTTTCATCATGTCCAATATCTGCTTTTGTTGTGGGTGTTAGGATTGGTTCGGGGAAGCGTTGATGTTCAACTAAATCCTCTGGCAAAGGCACACCACAAATTTCTCTCCCGCCTTTTTTATACAAACGCCATGAGCTGCCGGTCAGATATCCACGAACAATCATTTCAACCGGAAATGGATCAACATAATGACCAATGGTTACCATAGGATCCGGTACATCAATTTTCCAGTTGGGAACAATATCAGCGGTTGCATCTAAAAATTTTGCAGCAATCTGATTCAGTACTTGTCCTTTATAAGGAATTCCTTTAGGTAACACCACATCGAATGCTGAAATACGATCGGTTACAACCATTACCAGATATTCATCGTTGATATTATACACATCGCGGACTTTACCGTTATAAACACTTTTTTGTTTTGGAAATTTAAAGGCTGTTTTTACTACTGCTTGTGCCATACGTTAGTTTATTAGTTTATTAGTTTACTGGTTTATTAGTTTACTGGTTTATTTGTTTACTGGTTTATTAGTGAATTGTAAAATCGAAAAATTGTATTTTAGTATAATTATAGTTAACCGTTTACTGCTGTCTGCTTGCCGTAAGTAAATCGTGCCATTCGGCAGGTAAATCGGTTACTGCTGCTGTTAAATATTACTCTCCCCATCTTCATTCTTAAAATTCTTATTATAAGCATCAACAATATATTTCACCAGATGGTGACGGATAATATCGCGTTCATCAAAAGTAACAAAAGAAATACCTTTAATGTTTTGTAAAATTTTTAGCGCCTGAACCAATCCTGATTTATTCTTTGGGCGTAAATCAATTTGAGTGATATCGCCGGTAACAATAAATTTTGCGTTTTTGCCCATCCGGGTAAGAAACATTTTTAACTGGTTTACGGTGGTATTCTGTGCTTCGTCCAAAATCACAAAAGCATTATCGAGTGTACGTCCACGCATGTAAGCTAAGGGTGCAATCTCAATAATTCCATCTTCGATTAAATCGGCCAGTTTACGGGGATGAATCATATCCATCAAAGCATCGTAAAGTGGGCGTAAATACGGATCCAGTTTTTCTTTTAAATCACCAGGTAAAAAACCGAGATTTTCTCCAGCCTCAACAGCCGGGCGGGTTAAAATAATGCGTTTTACCTCTTTATTTTTAAAGGCCCTAACAGCCAATGCAATTGCTGTATAGGTTTTTCCCGAACCAGCAGGGCCAATGGCAAAAAGTAAATCATTTGTGCTATACTCATCAACTAATTTTTGCTGATTAACCGTTCGTGCTTTTATTGGGCGTGCAGTATTACTATAAATTAAAGCATCGTCTGTTTCTTCTTTTCGTTTCAGTAATGATTCTCCTTCTCCTTTTAACAATGCTTCAAATTCAGCATCAGATAATTTTTTAAACTTTAAAAAATATTCTATAATCAACTGAAGTTTCTCTTCGAATGCAAAAATTAACGGCTCCTCTCCTTTTACTTTAATCTCATCTCCGCGAGCAATAATCTTAAGTTTAGGATAAAATTCTTTTATTTTCTCTAATCGTGTATTTTTTGCACCATAAATATTTACCGGCTCAATGCCCTCTAAATATATAACCTTTTCTATCATAAAATTCCACAAATATTGCTTACATTTGGTAATCGTTTTGCTTAATCGATTAATTTTTATATTTAATTATAAATCAATAAACAAAGGTAATACATATAAATTTTGAAACATCGAAAATAAGCAAAAATAGTTTAATATGAAAAAGATTTTTAGTTAGCTATTTATGCCCATTATAACATTAACAACCGACTGGAATAACGAAGATTTTTATATTGGTGCTGTAAAAGGTTCGATTTACAGTGTGTGTAATAATGTAAATATCGTTGATATTACGCACCAAATTAAGCCTTTTAATATTTTTCAGGCAGCATTTATTTTAAAAAATTGTTACCGGTTTTATCCCAAAGGAAGTGTACACATAATTGGTGTAAAAACAGAGATGTTGCCCGGCCAACCATTTATTGCTGCTAAATATAACGAACAATATTTTTTGGGAACGGATAACGGGGTATTTAGTTTGCTTTTTAAAGACGAAGAAAAACCTGAATTTTATATTTTACATGAACATGCTCC
>JASGMZ010000099.1 GCA_030156305.1 Bacteroidales bacterium
TTGAGTAACTAAATAATTTTAAAAATTAAAGAAAACAAATTTGTAACTAAAAAATTTATATTATGGGAAAACATGGAATTGAAATTTTAGATCTTGATGTAAAAAAACTAATACAAATGTTAAATGAAGCATTAGCCGAAGAATGGTTAGCCTATTATCAATACTGGATTGGCAGCCGTGTAATTGAAGGCCCAATGCGTACTGATATTGAACAAGAACTACAAATACATGCCGACCAGGAGCTTAATCATGCTGTAATGGTAGCCGATCGAATTGATCAATTAGGAGGCACCCCTCTTTTAAGTCCAAACGATTGGATGAAATATAGCAAATGTAAATATCTGGCTCCGGAGGATCCTTATGTAGAAAAAATTCTGGAACAAAACTTAGATGGTGAAAGATGTGCCATCAAACGTTATAAAGAAATTGCCGACTTTACTCATGGTAAAGACTATACTACTTATCAGATGGCAACTACAATTTTAGATGAAGAATTAGAACATGAACAGGAAATTGAAGACTGGCAGGCAGATATTGAAAGCATGAAGGAAAATTTTAAAAAGCTGAGAATGTAATTTTTTGATAAAAAATTTGAATGGCTGCCTTACAAAAGGCAGCTATTTTTTTATTCCTGAGAAAAACAGATAAAACGCAACCATTTCCATTACCAAAACATCATTATTAAGTAAATGATTTAAAAATATCTCTCGTGAAACATCCATGCACTGAAGTTCACAAAATGGAATGAGTATAACATGGATGTTCCACAAGTCCAATTAATTAACTAAAATATATTCTTGTGAAACCTAAACCATTAAAGTTAATTTTTCTATTTTTTTTGCTAAATATATTATTTATACGCTGTAACGATCAAATTATTGAAACCTATGTAGCGAATGTCCCCATTTATTTATCCTATGAGGATTTTAGAAATGCGATAAAATCCGAACCACCTCAAGACATACAAAATCCGGGAAAAATATACTTCTACCATAACTTACTCTTTATAAACGAATATTTAAAAGGGATACACGTTATTGACAATTCCAATCCTTCATCACCTCAAAAACAATCATTTATTTCCATTCCAGGAAATGTTGATCTCGCGATAAAAAACGATATTCTATTCGCTGATAGTTATATCGATTTAATTTCTTTAGATATTTCAGATCCTGAAAATATTAAAGTCGTTGGCCGAAAAAAAGATATTTTTCCTTATGTACTTCCACCTTACGATGAAGATTACAGAGTGGATGAAGTTGATTTTGAAAAAGGAATTGTTGTTGATTGGGAGTTAAAAAAAATTACAAAAGAAATTGAACAAAGAACTTATCCGGTTTTCCCGTATTCCGATAAGACAGATTTTATGGTAAACACTTACTCATCAGGAAACACAGGCTATTCAGACAATAATTCTTCGCTTGGTGTGGGCGGTTCAATGGCAAGATTTGCCATAAAAAACAATACCCTTTTTATTATTGATAATTATAATTATACGTTAAAGGTATTTAATATAGAAAACTATAGCGATATCATTTTATCGAATACCATATACACTACATGGGCCATTGAAACATTGTTTCCGTATAAGAATTATTTATTTATGGGATCTCAAAACGGATTGATGATTTATGATATTTCTAAACCACAATATCCGGAATTTATTTCAGACCACTGGCATGCCACAAGCTGTGATCCCGTCGTTGTAGAGGGAAATTATGCTTACATTACACTGCGATCAGGCAATTCATGTGGTGCTATCGAGAACCGTCTTGATGTTATTGATATTTCGAATATTATTAATCCTATTCACCTGGAATCCTATGCAATGGACGAGCCCTATGGATTAGGCATTGATGATTCTATTTTATTTGTTTGCGATGGAAGTTCAGGGCTTAAAATTTTTGATATTACCGATAAATTACGCATTACGGATAACCTTATCGCTCAATTTAGGGATATTCAAGCGTATGATGCAATTCCTTTTAATGATGTTTTAATGCTTATTGGCGATGACGGTTTATATCAGTATGATTATTCAAATATAAAGGACATTGAGCTATTAAGCACTATCGCTGTGAATGTGAAATAAAAAAAGGGCCGATAGCCCTTGATATAAAAATCAGATCATTTAAATTTTTGCATAAATTTCTCCTTTGGCCGATTTTAAAGTGTTTTGTAGTAACGAAACAATGGTCATAGGCCCTACTCCACCTGGAACTGGAGTAATATAAGAAGCTTTTTTAGATACCTCGTCGAATTTAACATCTCCTAACAATTTCCATCCTGATTTAGTTTTATCTGATTTTACACGGGTAATACCTACATCAATAATAACAGCACCTTCTTTAACCATATCGGCAGTTAAAAATTCAGCCTGTCCCATGGCAACAATCACAATATCAGCTCTTGAAACAATTTCTTTTAAATTTTTTGTCCGACTGTGTGTCAGCGTTACTGTTGCATTTCCATATTCAGATTTTTGACTTAATAAAATACTAATTGGTTTGCCTACAATATTACTTCGGCCAATTACAACCACATCTTTTCCTGAGGTTTCGATATTGTATCGCTTAATAAGTTCAACAATCCCGGCAGGTGTAGCAGAAACATACGATGGTAAGCCAATTACCATTCGTCCAATATTGATTGGATGAAAACCATCCACATCTTTTCGTGGGTCAATGGATTCAATAATTTTTTGTTCTGAAATATGTTTGGGTAATGGAAGCTGAACGATAATACCATCAATATCGGTATTTTTATTTAACTCATCCACCTTACGCAACAAGGTATCTTCGGCGATGTCATTTTCAAAACGAACAACGGTAGAATTAAAACCAACCTGCAGGCATGCTTTTTCTTTATGTCCAACATAAGTTTCGCTGGCACCATCGTGCCCCACAATAATTGCTGCTAAATGAGGTATTTTACCCTCATTTTCTTTTATTTTTTCTACCTCCTGGGCAATCTCTTCTTTTATTTGAGAAGATATTTTCTTTCCATCAATAAGTTCCATGATATTATATTTTTTTATAAAATTATATCTTTATATACTACTGCATTCCGGGCATTTTGTTCATTAATCCAGCCATACCTTTTCCATTTTTCATCATCTTCATCATTTTTTTGGTTTCGCTGAACTGTTTGATTAAGCGGTTTACTTCCTGGATATCATTTCCGCTTCCCTTAGCAATTCTTTTCCTTCGGCTTCCATTAATAAGCTTTGGATTTTCTCTTTCTTCGGGTGTCATGGATTGAATAATTGCTTCAATTCCTTTAAAAGCATCATCATCGACATCAATTTTTTTAAGCATCTTGCCCATTCCGGGAATCATTCCGGCCAAATCCTTTATGTTTCCCATTTTCTTTATCTGCCCTATTTGAGAAAGAAAATCATTAAAATCAAACTGGTTTTTGGCAATCTTTTTACTCAGTTTCCGGGCTTCATCCTGATTGTATTGTTCCTGTGCTTTTTCAACCAGTGAAACAATATCACCCATTCCGAGAATACGGTCAGCCATTCGTTCGGGATGGAATACATCGATAGCATCCAGTTTTTCACCCGAACCAATAAATTTTATGGGTTTATTCACCACTGAGCGAATAGATAAAGCCGCACCGCCTCGTGTATCACCATCCAGTTTGGTAAGAACCACACCTTCATAATCTAACCGTTCGTTAAATTCTTTGGCTGTATTCACCGCATCCTGACCAGTCATGGCATCTACCACAAATAAAGTCTCATGTGGATCAATAGCTTTTTTGATAGCTGCAATTTCGTTCATCATCTGTTCATCAATAGCTAAACGTCCAGCGGTATCAATAATTACCAGGTTATTACCCTCTTTTTTAGCTCGTTTAATGGCATTTTTAGCAATCTTTACCGGATCTTTATTATCCTCTTCGGTATACACCGGAACGTTAATCTGTTCTCCTAAAACTTTTAACTGATTAATCGCCGCAGGACGATAAACATCGCATGCAACCAGTAGTGGTAATTTCTGTTTTTTAGATTTTAAATGATTGGCTAATTTGCCTGAAAAAGTAGTTTTACCTGAACCCTGTAAACCCGCAATCAATATTACCGTAGGATTTCCTTTCAGATTGATATCAATAGCCTGTCCACCCATAAGCTCAGCAAGCTCATCGTGCACAATTTTCACCATCATCTCCCCGGGTTTTACAGCATTTATCACATTCTGGCCCAAAGCTTTCTTTTTTACCGTATCGGTAAAATTCTTGGCTATTTTGTAGTTTACGTCAGCATCCAATAATGCTCTGCGAACATCTTTTAGCGTTTCGGCTACATTAATTTCCGAAATTCGCCCTTGTCCTTTTAATATTTTAAATGATTTTTCTAACCTGTCCGATAAATTTTCAAACATAATATGTATATTTTTTCCTTTTGCAAAAGTATAATTTTAAGCCTAAAATTTTATAATAAACTACATTCTTTCCGGGACATCAATCCCTAATAAATTCATCCCGGAACGTATAATAACGCCTACCTGTTTTGACAGCAATAACCTGAATGAGGAAATATCCGTTTTCTCTTCGCTAAGAATAGGATGATCGTGATAAAACTGATTATACTCCTTCGCTAAATCGTAAACATAATTTGCAATAACAGCAGGACTAAAATTTGCAGCTGCTTCGGTTAAAATCTCCGGATATTGATGTATTAATTTTATAAGCTGTAATTCTTTTGGAGATATGTTAACTTTTGGATCAACGTTTTCAGGTATTGATATGCCTTTATCTTTTGCTTTCTTAATTAATGACTGAATCCGTGTATAGCTATATTGAATAAATGGCCCGGTATTTCCATTAAAATCGATAGATTCTTTTGGATTAAAAGTCATGTTTTTTTTAGGGTCAACTTTTAAGATAAAATACTTAAGAGCTCCTAAACCAATCGTTTTTATAATATTATTTTTTTCTTCTTTCTCAAATCCATCCAGTTTACCAAGCTCTTTAGACATGGATGCTGCTGTTTGTACCATTTCTTCCATCAGAACATCGGCATCCACAACCGTTCCTTCGCGTGATTTCATTTTTCCTTCGGGTAATTCTACCATTCCATACGAAAGATGGTAAATATGTTCAGCCCATGAAAATCCCAGCTTACTTAATAATATCCGTAAAACCTGAAAATGGTAATTTTGTTCGTTGCCAACAACATAAATCAGATCATCGGCATTAAAATCGGTATAACGCTGATGTGCAGTGCCCAAATCCTGAGTCATGTAAACCGATGTTCCATCTGAACGGAGTAATAATTTTTCATCTAACCCTTCGTCCGATAAATCAGCCCACACCGAACCATCATCTTTTTTTAAAAATACACCTTTTTCCAATCCTTGTAATACCAACTCCTTTCCTAACTTGTAGGTATCCGATTCGAAATATACTTTATCAAAATCAACGCCAAGGTTATTATAGGTTACATCAAAACCTTCCAAAACCCAGCGGTTCATTTCTTTCCACAACGAAATAACTTCAGGGTCACGAGCTTCCCATTTACGAAGCATTTCCTGCGCTTCAAGTATTAATGGAGCATTTTTTTTTGCTTCTTCTTCACTCATTCCCTTTTCAACCAAAGCGTTAACCTCTTTTTTATATTCCTGGTCGAATTTTACATAAAAATCGCCCACCAGATGATCTCCTTTTTTATGAGCTTTTTCAGGATCTGTTTGATCACCCCATTTTTGCCAGGCAAGCATTGATTTACAGATATGAATCCCGCGATCGTTTACCAGATTTACTTTTACCACCTCATGTCCCTGTGTTTTTAAAATGTTAGCCACGGAGTAGCCCAGTAAATTATTTCGTATGTGGCCCAGGTGTAATGGTTTATTTGTATTGGGCGAAGAGTATTCAATTAAAATCTTTTGAGGATTTGCATTTTTTCTTTTTCCAAAATCTTTTTTGGTAACGGTAGAATTTAAAAATGAAATCCAGAAATCATCTTGAAACGATAAATTCAAAAAACCTTTTATCACATTATAGTCATTAATCGCTTCAACTTTGTGCTTAAGGTATTCGCCAATTTCATTGGCTGTTTGCTCAGGAGGTTTTTTAGAAATTCGTAAAAGAGGAAATACTACCAACGTAAAATCTCCATCAAAATCTTTTCGTGTACGTTGTACCTGAATCGTTTTATCTTCAGGTATCTGTCCATATATCTTTTGAACTGCGTCAATTACCTTATCTTTGAGTGTTTTTTCGATATCCATAATTTTTAAACAAAAAATAACTAAATCACTAATAAATTTAGGCGGACAAAGATAATTCCAAAATAATCATTTAGCAAATTAAAAGAAACCGTACAAAGAAAAGCGCCTTAAAAAAGACGCTTTTCAACACTAACTAAACTAACACGGCCAAATTAAATTTGCCAAAAATTTGGATCTATCATCCATGGTTCAATTTCATCATTGTTTTCTTCGTAAATCCAAAAGTTATCATCAATCATCCAGTCTTCTATAACTGAATATTCATCGTTAGGATCAACTTCTAATTCCAAAATAAAATTACCGGTTGTATTTTCTATCTTCCAGAACTCATCATTTATCATCCAGCCCTCAATTTGTGAAAGCTTCTCTTTTCGCTCAGTTTCCTGATCTACCTCAAAACATTCTAAACAAATGTTATTAAAATTTTGATTTTTAAAATCAGTCGCAAAAGATATATTCGCAATTCCAGCAAATAAAATGGCTAGTGTAATTGTTTTTGTCATTTTGAAATATTTATTTTTCATGGTAAACCTCCATTTTTTTAATTAAGAAAATCATTAATTTTTCGTTGCAAAGTTAATCATTTTTTTCTTATTTAGAAACAATCTAAATAAAAATAATATTAAATTTATGTTAAATGTTTTTTTATAATTAATAAACAAAAGTGGCCTTAAAAAGTTCAGGCTACAAAGCTTCATTTTATTTAAAAATTATCGGAATATGATGCCCGGGAAAATTTAAAATTATCATAACCGCTAACTCTTTATTAGTAATTTTATATAGATTTACAATTATGTTCAGTAAAATGACGTAAAAGAGTCAAACATGATGCGTATACTTCAAAATTTTTTAATTATTTTGAAGTTTTAAATAAAAATGAAACATCATATAATACATATTGTATCATTTGCCATACCCTATCCACCTGATTATGGTGGAGTTATTGATGTTTTTTATAAAATTAAAGCATTATGGGAAAACGATATTGAAGTTATTCTGCACTGTTTTGAATATGAGCGTACAAGAAATGATGAATTACTAAAATATTGCAAGGAAGTATACTATTATCCCAGAAATAAATCCCTGGCAGATTTTTTTTCATTTAAACCATTTATTGTTAAATCAAGGATGTCCAGCGCTTTATTAAATAATCTTATCAAAGATACTCATCCGGTATTACTCGAAGGGATTCATTCAAGTTTTTATCTGTCAACACTTTTAAAAAATAAGCGTAAGGTTATTTTACGAACACATAATATTGAATACAAATATTATCGAGCCTTAGCAAAAAAAGAAACTAATTTTTTTCGTTGGTTCTATTATTTTGTGGAATCAATAAAGCTTAAAAACTATGAGAAACAACAGGCTATTAAAGGCTGTTTGATAGCAGCCATCTCTCCAAACGATTATCTATATTTCCAATCATTAAATTCTAATACAATCTATCTTCCTGCCTTTCATGCCAACAAGCAAGTTCTGGCTAAACCGGGAACAGGAAACTTCATTTTATTTCATGGCAATTTATCGGTAAACGAAAACATTACTGCAGCAGGATATATTTTAAAAAACATTTGTCCAAAAGTTGATTATCCGTTTAAATTTGCTGGTAAAAACCCACCTCAAAAACTTATTGATAAAGTTAAAAATCGTAAGAATGCCGAACTAATTATAAATCCATCCGAAGAAAAGATGAATGAGCTAATCCGCGATGCACATATTCATTTATTAATTACTTTTCAGGATACCGGGATAAAATTAAAACTCATTAATGCTTTATTTGGTGGCCGATTTTGCCTTGCAAACACACCAATGGTAAAAAATACACCACTGGAATCCTTAGTTCATATAGCCAATACTCCCCAACAGTTTGTTACTGAAATTAATCACCTGATGAAACAATCATTTACAGAAGATTTGCTGAACAATCGGAAGCATTCCCTGTTAAAAAATGTTAATAATAACCTTAATGTACAAAAATTAATACCTTTGTTAGATTAAAATTTTACAATGAAAACATTTAAATATTCTCAACCAATGAAAACTTGTTTAAAAACGCTATTCTTGCTTTTATTTGTCAGTAGTGCTACATTATTATTTGCACAGGGTTATGAAATAAAAGTTAACATAAGTGACCAACCCGATGCAGAAATTTATTTAGGATATTATTATGGAGATAAAACCTATGTAAGAGATACGGTTAGATTAGATAACAATGGAAAAGGTGAATTTAAAGCGGATACATTATTACCTCAGGGAGTATACATTGTTGTATTACCCTCAAAAAATTACTTTGATCTACTGATTGGCGATGACCAAAAATTTGCTATTGAAACTACGTCGGATGATTTGATGAAAAACATGAAAATTAGCGGTTCAAAAGAAAATGAAGCATTCAAAGAATACCAGGAGTTTATGATGAGTAATAACAAAAAATCATCGGAGCTTCAAGCCAGATTGAAGGAATTGGATAGTTCATCCGATTCTGCCCAATTAATCCGTAAGGAACTGGAACAAATGAGCCGTACGGTTAAAAATAAAATTGATGAATATGCCCAGGCCTATAATAATAGTATGTTTTCCGTGATTATTAATGTGATAAAGAATCCCGAAATTCCAGAAATTGAAATCCCTGAAGGAACTAATAACCCCGATTCGGTTCGTTGGTTTCATTCATACAACTATAATCGCCAACACTATTTTGATTATATTGATTTTAAGGATGAACGATTTTTATACACTCCGGTTTTTCATAATAAGCTAAACACTTATTTCACCAAAATTTTAATTCAGAATCCGGATACTATCAATCATTATATTGATATTATAGCTTCAAAAGCGAAAGAGAATGATGAAATGTTTCAATATGTAATGCGCTATTTTATTAACACCTTCCAGCAAAGCAATATTATGGGAATGGATAAAGTTTTTGTACATGTTGCCGAAAACTATTATTTAACAGATGAAGTTGACTGGTTAGATGATAACACACTTAATCGAATAAAAGAACAGGTCGCTAAATTGCGTTTTAACCTGATTGGAAATAAAGCCCAGAATTTAAAAATGGAAACCAGCAGCGGTGAATATGCTTCGTTATATGATATAGATGCCAAATTTACCATAATATACTTTTTTGAACCCTCTTGTGGACATTGTAAAAAAGTTACACCCAAAATTAATGAAATTTATGAGGATTTTGACCGTAGCGAACTCGAAGTATTTGCAGTTTACACACAAAGAGATAAAGAAGAGTGGGAGCAATATATCATTGATAATCAATTAAACTGGATTAATGTATGGGATCCCAATAACACCACTAATTTTAGATTTTTTTACAATATTTACAGTACGCCAACGATATACCTTTTGGATGAAGACAAGAAAATTATAGCCAAAAGGATTGGACACGAATCGGTTCGAAAAATCCTCGAAATGGAGTTGGAAAAAGAAAA
>JASGMZ010000100.1 GCA_030156305.1 Bacteroidales bacterium
TTGCGAAGAATTGGCAGCCAGGAGTTTACTGACGTAAATGACTGGTTGCCAATGCGAGCGTAACGCAGTTATTGACGTTTTCTTATAGCCACTAATTAGGTATAATCTTATAGATACTCTGTTGCCGAATGATTGCTTTTGGTAAAAGGTTCGATAGCACGTTGATAAATTCCCTGCACATAGGCAATAGCCATTCCGTAATTGGTTACCGGAACACCTGCATCAATGGCCGGGCGCAAACGGTTAATCAGTTGTTTACGCGTAATTACACAACCGCCACATTGTACTACCAACGAGTATTCTGTGATATCACGGGGAAGTTTATCTAATCCGGCAACCACATCATATTCCAGCTTTTTCCCGGTAAAGTTAGTCAGCCAGCGGGGAATTTTCACTCTTCCAATATCATCACACGATACTTGATGAGTACAAGATTCCAGCATCAAAACCCGGCCGCCGTCTTGTAAGTCAGCTATTTTGGGTGTCCCTTTCAAATAATTTTCAAAATCACCTTTAAATTTTGCCAACACAATGCTAAAACTGGTTAATGGCACATTCTTAGGAACGGAAGCATCGGCTTTGTTAAATATCTGGCTGTCGGTAATGGCCAGTGCAGGAGTAATGCCTGTTTTACGCAGGAATGAATCTACTTCCCGCTCTTTTAAAACAATAGCTACGGCATCATTATCTAAAATATCGCGTATAGCCTGTACTTGAGGAAGAATAAGCCTGCCTGCCGGTGCTTCGATATCAATAGGTGTGATAAGCAATACAATGTCTCCATAAGAAAGTAAATCGCCTATTAGCGAAGGGTTGGTATAAGCCGATTCAGGGATGGTTGTTTTGATTTTTTTTATAAGTTTTTCGATATTTTGCGCTTGAATCGTTTCAAATTCAATAATATCCGATTGCGTTTGAGCAACAATTTTTGTTCTGGTATTTTCAGCAAGCGATTGTAAGTCCGATTTATTATGTACAATGAAAAAAGGGGTATCGGTATTTTTGAATTCTTTAATTAGATTTTCCTCAAAATCGCCAAAAGTATTGTGTGTGATGACAAGGATAGCTAAATCAACGGTTTTAATCGTTGCCAGCGTTTTATCAATTCGTTTGGTTCCCAGGTCACCTTCGTCATCAATTCCGGCCGTATCCATTAAAATAACCGGCCCAAAGCCTGTTATTTCGAACGATTTTTTTACCGGGTCGGTGGTTGTGCCGGCATAATCGGAAACAATGGCAATATCCTGCCCTGCCAGCCGGTTAATGAGTGAGCTTTTTCCGTTGTTCCTGCGTCCGTAGATTCCAATATGTGGTTTTGATTCTTTGCCTTTAGCCATTTTATTCTTTTATTGTTGGTTTACGAGTTTTCTTGTCAAATTCAAATTCTCGATAAAGATATATTTCTGTTCTGTTTGCACAATGTAAAGTATCCATTGGAGTACCCAGCTGGTTTAAAATATTATCCCTGTTTAAGTTGTTATTAAAAACAAAATTAAATTCAGGATTAGCATATTTCCCTTTCCCGTTTTTGTAAAACCAGTTTTGGTTAGTTACATGATACCATGCGGCCATGTTATCCAAAACAGTATATACGCGGATATTTTGTTTTGATAACATTGTTATTTGTTTTGCGTCCCAGTATTCTGCTATACCATATTTTAGATTGTATTTTTGTGAAAAATCGTCAATACATTTAACTTTTTCAGGATAATAATTCATAAACTCCGAAAGCTCCTTTTTTATATTTTGGCCGCTAATTCTTTTTATAATAAAAGTAGTGTCTGTAACAATAAGTATAACAAGAAAAATTGTTAAATAGTTTAGTGATAATTTATAGGATGAATGCATTTTATAAATTAGATACCCAATGCTAAAAACACCAGCATATAAACTGTAAATATTATACCGCAATATTGCCTGACTTACATAACTGCCATTTATTATCGGAGCAAAAAGAGTAACAAACAGGAATGAAGTAAAGATTAAAAGATAAATTAGTTCGAAACGATTATGCTCTTTACCTTTAAATGCTTTTAGTAAGTTTTGAATCAATAAAATAATATGAGCAATAATACTGATTATGAATAGAATATCTATTATCCCTTTGAAATCTAAATTCGAAATGTAGAGCAGGTGTTGTTCAAAAAATATTTTTAAAGCGGGAATAATGTTTGTAAAGTTAAATGCTTTCCAGGAAAGATTTATAATATGAATATACCCAGAAAGTCGTAATATTCTGAATATCAATAAACCTAACAATAAAGCGGCCAGGTTTGATACGAGAATTTTAAGTATAAGTCCTTTTTTTTCTTTTTTTATTGCAAGCATCAAAAGTAAAGAAAAAACAGGTATCGAAAACATAACTATAAATAACCTGTCATTTATTATAGAGGCCAGACTAACAATAAACAATAAGATTAAATGAAGATTCTTTTCAGATTTAAAGAATTTAAAAATGAGAATGAAGGATAAAATACTCATTATAAAAGCACCCATATGGTAGCTAATGCTCAGGATATAAAAAGTGTACACAAAATCGTGGTTTACTAAATATACTAATAGAAACATTCCCATAAGTAATGAAGCAAAGGCTAAATGAATATAATTCAGATTTTTAAATATAAATTTATATAAAATAGCAAGAAGTGTAATAAGTGTAAGAATCTGCAATAATGTAAATGTGAAACATGCTGGAATAAAATTGCTAAAAAAACTTCTGATAATAAAAAACACAAGCATATCGGGCAGAAAATTTGGTGCAGCATTAAAATTCCATCCAGCAAGTCCACTTTTATCAATAATTAAATCCTTATAAATGGAAGGAAGGTAAAGCATGTCGGAACTTAGATAATGGCCAGTATTTATATCGCTTAGGTCTGCAAAAAGGATTATAACCAATAAAGCATTCAAGATCAGCGTTAATACAAAGATTAATTTCTGAAAATATGATTTATGTAAAATGTTGGTTTGCACAATTACAAAATTACTTTTTTATGCTCTTTTATTTTAATAGCAGTTAGTTCTTTACATTTGATGTTCTGATTTGAATTGTTTTTTACAGCAACGCTCAATCTATCATTTTTAATGTTTCGGTGAACATAAACAAAAGTTTTTAACTCATACCATTCCGGATCTTCTGTAATAACTTTATTACTATCTTTTACGAAAAGCTGATTCGGATTATCTGCAGAGATCTCAAGGAAACCCTTTTTATATGATTTAAGTTTTGCGCTGATAAGATATAAATCTCCTTTTTTGGCATTGCTGATAATCGTTGTTGAAGAATCTGATGTAATATTTGATTCAATTATAGGATTGTACTCAACAAATTTTGCAGAGGAATCCTGTAAATTATAAATGGCAATATTTCCAAATTGGCCAATTTTTGTGTGCATAAATTCCTTCAGAAACTGATATCTTTCCAAGAGTTCTCCATGATAAACAAGATATTTTGCGCCATTGTTTAAATAATAATCAACATCTTTTTTAGTGTTGGGTGCATAAAAACCTGTCCAGCCTTTAAGATTCATAAGATATAAAGTATACGAAGGTTTTGTGTCGGGTAAGCAAATAACTTTGTCGGGATATTGAATTCCAAGTTGTTGAAGATAAGGTTGCAGATAGTAATATCCGTAAATATCCTGAAGCTCGTCTACTGGCCATCCATTATATCTAATTTTTATTTCTTTTCTTGTGTTCAGAACATTGAAAACAAGAAAAACACTTAAAACAATAGCTGTTAATTTAGATGAAGCAATTTTTGGATATTTTATTTTTAAAATTTTAAATGCAAAAGCGAAAATAAATACTGGAACAATAAGCAGATTTATAATATAATAATCGTGATACCAGAAAGCATAATACCACATAATGAAGAACAATATATTTCCAGCTAAGAGTGCAATTAGAAAAAGTTTTTCTGTTTTTTGCAATACTTTATGATAATAAAATATAAAAATCAGTGCAGCCAGAATAAAAATGTGCATCGACAGATGAAAATAAATCCCAAGATTGTAATTCCAAATTTTCTGAAAAATAGTTTTAATTTCTTCGCTGCTTAAACTCCACAAAGGCCATGTTCTTGTTGAAAAGTAAGTGCTTTTATTTTCGGTATTATATTTTATGGCAAATGCATACCATGCTATAATTATTATAACAGAAATCAGTACAGGAATTAAAAGCTTGTATTTTTTTATGTTTATAAGTTCATCCTTAAATTGTTTTCTAAAAATAAAACTGATAAATAATACTCCGATTGCTGCAATAAAACCAATGCCGGAAGTAACTTTTAATAAAATGGCTAAAACTGAGAACAGGCAGAATATAATAAAATATTTTAAAACCTCGTTTTCTCTGAATTTGAAAAAGTAGTATAATCCAATAATAATTAGAGATAAAGCAATCGGATCTGTTAAAAAGTTGTTGGTGTAAAAAACCAGCGAAGTAGAAGTGAAAATTAATAATGTACCAAAAAAAGAGAGCAAAAATGATTTGCTGATCAGGTTTAATAGTTTGTACATAAAAATGAGCCCGGTAAATACAATTATAATATTCAGAATTCTGAATATCATGTAATAGGGCCCAAAAACTTTAAATAATAGGGCTATAATAAAATAATAATAAGGGCATTCGCCAACCCCTTTACCTTCTGTTTTGTCATTTGAATTCTGATTGTGAACTTCGGGTTTGAAAAAATGGAATCCATTATTGTAATAATTCTGGCAAATACTTAAACAATCGGTTTGCCGCCAACGGTGTATAGATTGTGGTGGATAAGTAACAATGTCCTGATATAAATAAATACCCATCATTACGGCAATGGATAAGCTTAGAATAATTATTTTAAGTTTTCCCATAAACACTTAATCTTTTAATTTTAACTAAAAAAACATTTAAAGATACTATTTATAGTGCTAATATATTGTATTTTTAGAAAATGAAACGAATCGTAAATGTTTTATTATATGGATCGATTGTAGCTTTATTGCTCTACGTTTACAATTTGGATTTTTTGATTTTTCGGGATCTGAGTATAAATTATAATTGGTTATTTATATCAGCTATATTTTTATTCACAGGATTTGTTTTTGCTGCCATTAGCTGGAAAGTAGTGCTAAATCTTCATAATGTAAAAGCAAGCTTTAAAGAGGCCGTTTATTCGCAAGGAATTGTAGGATTTACAAAATATATTCCCGGAAGAGTATGGACAATTCTAGGGAGAGCTGCTATTTTGAAAAATGATGATCGCAAACTAAAAAAACTATCGTTCATTTCATTTAAAGAACAACTCATTTATTTATGTATAGGTTTTTTAATAAGCATTTATCCGGTTTTTAAAACTGAAAAGATAAAAGAATATGCATGGATTATTATTGTATTAACAGGATTACTGTTTTTGCTTCTTTTTTCAACACGATTACAAAGATTTTTTGAGAAAATATGGAACAGGATTTTTAAAAGATCTTTAAACTTCCCAAAAATAAAAGTAATAGAGTTTGCTCAGATTTCAGGAGTGATTGTGATCTGGTGGTTTTTCTGGATTGTTGGTTTTTATTTTCTTTTGATTTCCATTACCGGAGTTGTTCCCTTTTATTATGCCTTTGCTTTTCCTCTTAGTGTAGTTCTTGGATTAATTTCTATTATTTTCCCGGGAGGAATAGGCGTACGCGAAGGTGCAATTAGCTTGTTCTTAATTTCGAACGGGATAACTGCAGATGTAGCTGTGACTATTTCCATTGTGGCGCGGGTATGGTTTTTAGCAGGTGAATTTTTTGTTTTTTTCCTGGCCTTATATTTCAGAAAGAAAGTTTAATCCTTGTATAAACGTTTATTGTCCTGCATATCCATCCACATGGCAAAAAGTAACGACTGAAATCCACTGATAAATAAAAACACGAAAGCCATTACCGTAACAGGATTTGATTTTAATCCTTCCAAAACGTACCACAGGATTTTTATTCCGTAAGGGATTGAAAGTAATAAAAGGATAAAAGAAAAATGATAAAGTATAAAAAGTGGGTGAAAGCTTTTATACAAGTATCGTGTCCAGATTCGTTTAAAGAACGATCTGAATAATAACCATGAAATAGGCATTATTACTTTACGGATTCTCATGGTTGATTTTTCACCAATATCATAAACTGGTTTTATAGGTACTTCTTTTAAAGTACACCCGGCAATATTAAGTTTAATAATGCGGTCATTTGGCATTCCATATCTTTTATAAAGATTATATAATTTTATGGATGACAGAGCCTTATGTGATAAGGCGGTGTAGCCTGTTTGTGTGTCAGAAATTTCCCAGTAGCCGGAAGCAATTTTGGTAAGAATTGATAAAATAGCATTTCCAAGAAATCGCTTACGTGGAATAAGAAAAGGAGCACTGGTATGGGCAAAACGATTTCCTTTAGTCCAATCTGCTTCTTCATTTATAATCGGCAAACATAAATTTTTTAGTTCTGAAGGGTCCATTTGGCCATCACCATCCATAGAGACAGTACAATCAATTTGATGGCCTTTTGCCCATTTATAACCAACAGACACTGTTGCTCCAACGCCGCTATTTTTCTTCAGGCTAATAACAACAAGTCTGTTGTCAGCGGAAGGATGAATTATTTCAAAATCAGGGAAGAAAGTTATTTCTCTTTGGCTTATTTCATTCAGAATTTTGTCTGCAAACCTGTAACGCTCATGAACAGGGATCTCTTTCTTCTTTTCAGGAAGTTTTGATAAACCCGTTTTTTCAAAATACGATTCAGCAACGGCTTTTGTATTATCTGTTGAGCAATCATTCACCACAATAATTCTGTCAACAAATTCAGGTATAGTTTCAATTACAAATCCAATTTGTTTTTCCTCATTATATGCAGGAATTACAACTGCTATAGTTTTATTTTCGATCATCAGTATTTATTGTTTTTGTATAACCATACAGCATCTAAAACGATCATGGAATCAATGCTAATATCGCGTTTTTTTGCTTTTTTTTCGATCTTTTCAAGTAAATCCGTGTTGTTTTTTATAGAGATTATCAGGTTTTGAATAATTAGTTCTTTCTTATATTCTGTTGAATCTTTATCATAAATTTCTTTTGCCCTGATCATTATCAGTGAATCAATATTTACACCTTTTTCTGCCGCTTTTAATTTAAGCAAAGAAAATTGTACCGAATCTTTTTTAATATTTTCTGTTATATGATTTAAAATCTCTTTTTCCGAAGGAATGTTATTGTTTTCTTTTTTTTCATATTCTGGTTTAATCTCAACATAAATTCCTTTGCGGGCTTTTTCATAATCGGGTAATGTGATTACTTGCCAATACCGTTCAGTTGGCCTTAGCTTAAGGAATGTCTCCCAATATGCTTCTTTGTTCATCCACCAATAATGAATGGCCTGATGGGTGTATTGCTGAATTTGAAAAATATTAAAAAGAATAAGCACAGATATAAATCCAAAGGAAAAGATTTTTAAATATTTTTTAAAACTAAAGCGTGTAATAATTGCTCCAAGAGGGATCGCCATAATAGCATATGAATCGATAAAGGACCTTAGCCCAAATGAGCCTCCAAACCACCAGCACCACCACGATGCAAGAATATATATATTTATTACAGAAAAAAGGAAAATAGGTATAAACAAACCTTTCCTAAGTTTAGGCAAGGTAAATATTCCAATAAATGCAAAAAGCATTATTGGCGTATAAACAAACCAACCTTTTTTATAACTAATAAGAATATTTTTTATCTGTGGATTTAAAAAGAAAAATTTACCTCCGATTTCTCCATACGAGAAATAAAATATTTTACCCGAAACCCAATACCAGTATATAAATTGAGGGATCCATATTAAAATAAAAGCAGATGCCATGATTAGTATTAGCTTGTATTCTTTTAAGAACCACAGAACTCTGTTTTTAAAATCTTTTATTGATGTAATATTCCAAAGGAAAAATAAAACAAGAACTAAAATATTTGTCGGCCTAATTAAGGTAATTAATCCACTAACCAGTCCTAACCAGAATATCTTTTTTATTCCGGGATTTTTATAAAACTGAATGGTTAAATAAAGGAATATCGAAATAAGCGTAAAATTATATGCATGAGGCATTGCAGCTTCATAAGTGTAATAATAAAACAGATTTGTTCCAATACCGATGGCTGTTACAACCAAAGCCACAACATCTTCCTTAAAAAATTCTCGTAACGTTTTCTGAAGAAAAATTAGTCCGATAATAACATAAAATAAAGCGCTGAAAACCAAAGCAAATTTATAAGGTAAAGAGTAGCCGTCAGCCTCGTAATCTGAATTTAAACTGTAAATATGTGCTGCCCCAAAAAAAGGAGAATATAGAAATGACAAGCCCATGGTTGTTACAATTGCCTGTTTATGAGTTGGCGTTTCAACAGGCCATATCAAATCCCCGAATTTGTCAATATTATCGCGTCTGAATTGCAGCGTTAGGTCCTTGTAAATAAAAGTAGCTGGTAAATAGGCATAATATGATTTAACATCCCATTCAATTACACCATTTTCTCTTTGCCATTTATGATGACTAAAATTTAAAAAAATTGATCCAATCCCAATCATAAGGATACAAATAAAGGATATGTTTTTGGTAAGAATATTTTTAACCATTCTTTTCTTTTATAATGTAGTTTGGCCTTTTTTTATTTTCCATAAATAGTTTTCCAAGATAGTTTCCTAAAATACCTATCATGATTAACTGAATACCACCAATAAATAAAATACTTATAATTGTTGATGTCCAGCCTGTAATTGCGTTATTTGTAAATACCGAAATATAGATTGCATAAAGAATATAAAGAAATGCAATAAATGCAATGATAAAACCTAAGTAAATTGATATCTTTAGCGGTTTAACACTAAAGGAGGTAATTCCATCGGAAGCGAAATGAAGCATTTTTGAAAAGCTATATTTTGTTTTCCCTGAAAATCTTTGTGATTCTATGTATTCAAGCTGAATTTGTGAAAATCCAAGCCAGGGAATCAATCCTCGAAAAAAGAGATACTTTTCATTAAGATTTTTTAATTCTTGTACTACTTTTTTATCTAACAACCTGAAATCCGAAGATCCATTTTCAATTTTTATCTCAGAAAAAAAGTTTAAGATTCTGTAATATAATTTTGAAGTAAATCTTTTAAAAAAACCTAATGATTTTGTACGCTTCCTTTTTGTTGATACGATTTTATATCCTTGTTGCCATAAACGAATCATTTCAGGAATTAATTCAGGCGGATGCTGCATATCGGCATCCATGCTTATAATACAGTCACCAGTTGCAAAATCATAACCTGCTTTTAACGCGTTTTGATGGCCAAAGTTACGAGTAAATGAAATATATCTGATATCAATATGTTGTGAAACAAGTCTTTTAATGTTATCAAGAGTTTTATCTGAACTTCCATCATCGATAAATATTAATTCAACGTTATATTCCTTAGTATTTTTCGATATTGCATCAAATAATGGTTTGATATTGTTTTCTTCGTTAAAAGACGGAATAATAACTGAAACTTTAAAATCATTTTTCATAACTTGTTGTTTAGTTCAAGAGTTAATATCATCAAGTGTAAATCCCATTTTTAAAAGATTTTGTGGCTGAAGTATTTTT
>JASGMZ010000101.1 GCA_030156305.1 Bacteroidales bacterium
CCCGCTTGAGCAAACCATTTTCCTATGGTTCTTGATTGGTGGGTTTTAAAGTGTGGCCGGAAAATTAAATGATTTGCTTTGGCTTTATTGGCCATAAAATTGATGTTGGTTAAACATTTTTTTTGGTCAAGAATAAGCGTTGGTTCTGTTAAATATTGGGTGAACATTTTTTTCTCCATATTGTTAAATAAAGTTAAAACACCAGACTTCCTTAAGGTTAGAAAATATTAAAAAAATGAATTTGCTGTTGTGGTTAGACATCCTTCAGTAATGTTTGATGTAATATATATTAATTAAGATTGATGATTGATTAATGTATTGTATCGAAGTTTGCATTAAGAAGCAAGATTATACTGTAAGGATGTCTCTTGCTCACAAGGGTTTATCTCTTGTGAGCTTTTAAATTAATCCCATTTTTTTGGCTCTTCTTTCCCATATTTTCCTGGCTTGCTCCTGCATATCTTCAACATTATCAAGCTCATCCATTATTTCAGTTCCTAATAGTGTTTCGATAATATCCTCCATGGTTACAATCCCTACCATTTCTCCATATTCTCCTACCACCATAGCGATATGTTCTTTTTCATCAATAAGTTTATAAAATAATCGAATAATAGGCATTTGTTCATTAACCACTTTTATCTCACGCAGGATATCTTTTAAAAGTACCTGGTCTTTTTTATCGATGATTGCATGCATTATATCATCTTTTAAAACATATCCGGTAAAGTTATCTATATCTTCTTTAAATACAGGAATCCTGGAAAATCTGATAATTTCGTTTTGTTCATAAAACTCTTTAATAGTGATATCTTCGGGAGCTGCTAATACAACTGTTCTGGGAGTCATGATACTCTTTACCACAACATGATTAAAAACCATGAGATTCATTAAAATTTTTGATTCTTCTTCTTTAAAAATTCCTTCTTTTACCACAATCTCAGCCATTGCATTAAATTCCGACCGGCTAAGTACGCTTTCGTTTTTTTTCTTTTTTAATAAAACGGTGATTAATTTACTTAACCAAATGATCGGATAAAGAGGAGAATAGATCATAATGGTTAATGTGGTTGCGGCAAACGGGGCCAGTTGTTTCCAGTAATTTGCACCTATTGTTTTGGGTATTATCTCCGAGAAAATTAAAATAATAAGGGTTAAAATTGCCGATGCAATACTTACAAATTCATTGCCCCACAATATTTGAACCTGTCCGCCAACTCCGGCAGCTCCAATGGTATGGGCAAATGTATTAATCGTTAAAATAGCAGCTAAAGGAAGGTCAATTTTTTCTTTGTATTGTTGCAACTTTATGGCATATTTCTTATTCTCTTTTGCTTTTGAAGCAATGTAACTTGGTGTGATACTCAATAATACCGCTTCAAGTATTGAACATAAAAACGAGAACAATAAGGCTATAAATAAATAAGTAAGCAATAATCCCATTGTCTTTTTTTTATTTTTTGTACAAATGATTTGTTTTGATATAATCGTATATTCCGCAAGGTAAAAAATATTGTACGTTTTTATCGTTTTGTAATGATTTACGGATAAAACTGGACGATATCTCAATTAAGGGAGCATTAATCAATGATACATTCGGATAATTTTTGTATTCACCAATATCATATCCAGCCCTGGGATAAATTAAAATATCATAATTTGCTAATATTTCCTTATAATTTTTCCATTGATGAAATGACTTAAAATTATCGGTACCTACAATAATTTTAAATTGATTATCAGGATATTTGTTAGATAAATAATTTAATGTATCGATGGTGTACGATGGTTTGGGTAAATTAAACTCAACTGCTGATGGCTTTATTTTTGAATCATCGGGTAAAGCCAGTTGAACCATTTTTAACCGTTGGGTTTCGTCTAATAGGGTTTCTTCTTTTTTTAGTGGGTTTTGCGGGCTAACAATTAACCAAATTTCATCCAGCCCGCCCCATTCTACCATATAATTGGAAATGGCCAAATGCCCGATATGAATAGGGTTGAAAGAACCAAAAAATAATCCGGTGTTCATGGGGTATTATTGATTTATAAAATTAATTACAGCCTGTTTAGCTTCATTTACAGCTTGGTTAAGGTCTTCATTTAAAATAGTCATGTCGAATCGATGGGCAAATGCCAGTTCTTTTTTTGCTTTGGCAACTCTAATTTCAATATCTTTGTTACTATCGGTTGACCTGTTTCTTAAACGTTGTTCCAAAACGTTTATATTTGGAGGCATTATGAAGATAGCCAATGATTTTTCAGGATA
This sequence comes from Bacteroidales bacterium, assembly GCA_030156305.1. GTDB lineage: Bacteria > Bacteroidota > Bacteroidia > Bacteroidales > UBA12077 > UBA12077. Next base: position 2,267 of record JASGMZ010000101.1, read on the forward strand.
TTTCTTTTTGATATTTAATCCTCCAACAACATCCACATCAAATACTACGTGTTTTCCTTTCTCCCATATTCTTTTTAATTCGCTTTTTAGCGTACCATAAAAGCGGTTGTTGTAAACTTCTTCCCACTCAACAAATTCATCCTTTTTTATTTTTTGTTTGAAATCATTGGTGCTTAAGAAATAGTAATCTTTGCCATGAACCTCATTTTCTCTTTTTGGGCGGTTTGTCGCCGAAACAGAGAATTCCAATCCGATATTTTCATCCAGTAATTTTTTTACAATGGTGGTTTTACCAGAACCCGATGGTGCCGAAAAGATAAAAAGTTTCCCTTCCATTATAAAATATTTAGAACCTGTTCTTTTATTTTTTCCAGCTCATCCTTCATTAAAACAACATCTTTTTGGATATCCGAGTCGTTTGCTTTTGAACCAATTGTGTTTATCTCACGTCCAATTTCCTGAGCAATAAATCCTAATTTTTTCCCAATGGCGTTGCCTTGATTTAACATTTCGTTAAAATATTGACAGTGGTTTGTTAACCGAACTTTTTCTTCGGTTATATCCAGTTTTTCAAGATAATAAATAATTTCCTGTTCAAAGCGGTTTCTGTCGATTTCATTATCTTCTAACAGTGCTTTGATATTATCTTTTAACCGTTGTTTTACTTTTTCAATTCGATTGTTTTCAAATGTTGATAAATGTTCTTTTAACTGTTCAATCGATTTTATTCTTTGCTCCATATCTTTTTGCAGGTGCAACCCCTCTTGTAAGCGAAATTCATTAACCTGCCCGATAGCCTTGTGGATGGTGTTAAAAATTATTTTCCACTCTTCATCATTAATTTCTTCAAGTTCAACATATAACGTATCAGGTAATTGCATGATGGTTTGCAGCATTTGTTCCTGCGCATTAATGTTTAATTCATCAGCAACATTTTTTAATTGGTTGTAGTAATTTTTCACCACAGCAGTATTTATAGTAGTTGCTTTACTGTCGTTAGTGGATTCATAATAAAGTACAAATTCAACTTTTCCTCGCTCTAAGGTTTTTGAAATTTCGGAGCGGATTTCCAGTTCCTTTTCGCGATATATACCGGGTATTTTGGTAAATATATCGAGGTTTTTACTGTTTAAGGTTTTTATTTCTATCGTTACTTTTTTGTCTTTTAATTCACATTCGGCTTTTCCATAGCCGGTCATTGATTTTATCATGTTAAATTTTCAAAGGTTTGAATGTATAGGGCAAAGGTAAAAAAAATTGTTAACAGGTATGGCTCTATTTAATAAAGTTGGTGTTAAAAAAAATTGTTATTCTCAAATATATGAAAAAGAGTTCACTACATTATGATTCTAATGCTGACCATTCCAGGTATTTTTGTTTTAATAGAGCCAATATAATTAAATGATAAATATCGAATATCAAATAAAAAATGTCAAAGTTATTTTTTCTTTGTAACCGAACTGTTTTGTTGTGTTAACTTTTTTATTTGATATTTGATATTCGATATTTGAAATTTATTAACTCTGTGAATGCTTACATGGTTTATTCATTCAAAATATACTGTGAGCGGGCATAATCTGAGCTTTTATTTCTTATTCGTCATTGCGAATGCCGTGCCTGCCGGCAGGCAGGAAATGAAGCAATCTCTTTATATTAAAACAGATTGCTTCGTCGTTCCTCCTCGCAATGACGTTGTAAAAAGTTCAGTTTATAACCATTTGTAGTATAAAAATAACTTTGTTTATAATTTTTGCAAGAAAACAAAATTTTCGTAAAAATAATGTAATTTAATAGAGCCACAGGTATTAGGTTTGTTTGTTTAAAGTTGATTGGAAGAATTAAAATTATATTACTACTTTCTTTTTCCAGTTTCCGGTACGGTAGTAAATATAAGCTAATACTAAACCAATCATCCATCCAATGGGTATAGCCCACCAAATTCCTTTTTCTCCAAAGTGTTTGGATAATATATAGGCTCCGGGAATACGCACAAGCCAGAGTGAGATTAATGTGGTAAACATGGGAATAATTGTATCACCGGCACCTCTCATTACGCCTGAAATTGAAAACATTGCCGTGTGAACGATATAGAACGAGCCAACAATCATCAGGTACTCTTGCCCAATACGTATTACCTCACTATCATTCGTAAATAAGCCCATAATAAAATTTCCAAACAAAAGAACACCAGCAGTAACTATAAGGGAAATAATTGAGGACAGTTTGAGGGTAGCAATAAACCCTGATTGTACCCTTTCGGATTTTCCCGCACCCAAATTTTGTCCTACAAATGTTGATAAAGCTGAGGCAAAATTCATGGCTGGCATTGTGGCCAGCGAATTAATCCTTATTGCTACAGAATAAGCTGCAATTACATTGGTGCCAAAGGTATTAACAACACCAATTAAAGCCATCATTCCCAAAGCAACAAATGTTTGTTGTATTCCTGTGGGTAAACCAATATGAAGACTTTTTCGGAAAATTTTTTTATCAAAAATCAGGTTTTTAAACGAAAACTGAATGATTTTATGGTTTTTATTTAGGTAGATGATAGCGGTTAAAAATGCTCCTCCCTGAGAAATTACTGAGGCAATGGCAACACCAGCAATTCCCCATTTAAAAACAATCACAAATAACAAGTCAAGGCCAATATTTGTAAATGTTGACATTATTAAGAAATACATGGGTGTTTTAGAATCGCCCAGGCCTCTTAATATTGAGCTTGTTCCATTAAACCCGAAAGATACAATTGTTCCTCCCATAAAAATGTTAAAGTAGATTTTGGCCGTAGGGATAATTTCTTCGGGTAATTTTAATAATTTAAAAATATCTTCGCTAAAAATTATGGTAATAATACTAACTATGATTGAAGCAAAAAACAAGAAAATAAAAAGTGTATCGATAGTACGTTTTACTTTTTCAATATTTTTAGCGCCAAAATATTGTGAAATAACAATTGTGCTTCCCGAAGCAATGCCTATAATAAGTGATAAAAAAGCAAATATGATGGGAAAAGAAGCTCCAACAGCAGCCAGCGCTTCTTTTCCGATAAAATTTCCGACAACAATACTATCGACAATATTATAAAGTTGCTGAAACACATTCCCAAGCAGCATGGGAAGCGCAAATTTTAATATTAACGGCCCCTCTTTTCCCTGTGTTAAATCTTTCATGTATGATTTTTATCGCGGCAAAATTGATGAAATAAAAATAATTTTCAAAATTTTATTTAACACTAACAAGAAACCCTTTTGATTGTTTTCAAAAAAGCCTCGTAAAAATACGAGGCTTAGTGTTTATTTTTACTTATGCTTTATCTAATTCGACTGTAAAATGCCGCATAATGGGTGCTTCATTAATTATTTTTAAGCCTTTTGTTATTTGGCCTCTTCGGTCGAAAACATTTTTTAACGCTACGGCTATTACATCCATGTGGTTATTGGTATAAACTCTTCGTGGAATGGCCAATCGCAACAACTCAAGAGCAGGATAACGATTTTCTCTGGTTTCAGGATCTCTGTCAGCCAGTAATGTTCCTATTTCTACACCACGTATTCCTGATTCAAGATACAACTCTACCGCTAAGGTTTGTGCTTGCAGTTGCTCTTTTGGTACATTGGGTAAAAATTTTCTGGCATCAACAAAAATTGCATGTCCTCCATAAGGTCTTTGTACTGTGATGCCAAAATCAGTTAGTTTTTTACCGAGGTATTCAACCTGTTTAATTCGTGTATCTAAATAATCAAACTCAGTTCCTTCATCAAGTCCCTGTGCCAAAGCATTCATATCTCTACCCGACATTCCGCCATAGGTTACAAATCCTTCGAACATGATATTAAAAACGGTTGCTTTTTTAAAGATATCTTCGCTGTTTAAAGCAATAAAACCACCCATATTTACAATAGCATCTTTTTTACTGCTCATTGTCATTCCGTCAGCATACGAAAACATCTCTTTTACAATTTCTTTAATGGTTTTGTTTTCGTATCCTTTTTCACGCTTTTTAATAAAATATGCATTTTCGGCAAAGCGGGCTGAGTCATAAATAATGGGTATTCCATGTTGGCCGGCAAGTTTTCTTACCGCTTTCATATTTTCCATAGAAACCGGTTGCCCGCCTGATGAATTACAAGTAACGGTTATCACAATAAAAGGAATTTTCTCCTTAGGATATTTTTTGATGGTTTCTTCCAGCTTTTGTAAATCAATATTTCCTTTAAAAGGATGTTCAAGTTCAGTGTCAAAGGCTTCGTCAATAGTGCAATCTATTGCTTTTGCCTTTCTGAACTCAATATGTCCTTTGGTGGTATCGAAATGTGAATTGCCGGGAATAATATCGCCTTCCTTAATAAGCACCGAAAAAAGTACATTTTCAGCAGCACGGCCTTGATGTGTAGGTAAAAAATATTCAAATCCAAGTAATTCTTTTATGGTATTTTTTAAATTGTAGTAAGATGTAGCCCCTGCATAGCTTTCATCACCCAGCATCAATGCCGACCATTGCTTGTCGCTCATGGCTCCTGTGCCTGAGTCGGTTAATAAATCAATAAAAACTTGTTCGCTTTTTAAGTTAAATAAATTGTATTTAGCTTCTTTTATCCATTGTTCGCGTTGTTTACGAGTACTTTTTTTGATGGTTTCTACCATCTTTATTTTATACGATTCTGCAAATGGTAATTCCATAATATATAAGTTTTATGATTAAACAAATTGATTATAAAAATGAAAATAAATTTCGTTGGAAGGTTTTAAAAAAAGAAAGAATCTCTTTTTTTAATATTGAGGTAAATGAATTTATAGGTTACTCTTAATATGTTGAGTAAATTTTTCATGTAACCCTTTTGCATTTTTTATAGTTACAAATATAAAAGATTCGTTAAAAATAAACTAAAAATAAATAATTTTGTACAGCATAAAAACATAGAATCTTATTTAATATATTAATAATGAGGTGAATATTTGTGTTGTTATTTTTTTGTACAATTTTAAACTAAACATCTTTTTTTTCATCTTAAAAAAAATTATATACTTAAAAGCAATCAATCGATATTTATGAAGCGTTTATATATTTTTATTATATTTTTATTTATATATAGTTTTCAGGGTGTTGGGACAGAAACCAATGATTTTTTCGATATTCCCAGTACTTATACAAATCAATTTTACTCACCAGATACAATCACTGATGATTCATTAGATTTGTATGAAAAATTAAATGATGAAGAACGCATTAAAGATACTTTGATGCAAATTTTAGGAATTAAGCATAAAAATGAAAAAAATCCTCCGTCAGACACTATACCAAAAATGGATTCAATTTCATCAACGGTTGATTCTGTTCATTTCGTAAAATCTTCCGAGTTGAACAACAATTCAATATCTATTAAAGACGCTGAAGGAATTAGTAGGGCCAATACGGTAATTCCTTCTGATACTATCTTTGTGAAAGACACCATTTTTGTTCGGGATACTATTTTTATAAAAGATACAATAATTTTTAAGGATACAATAAATATTCCTGACACCGCAGAGGCTAAAGATTCAATTTATACTAAAGAATTAACCTATGAAGAATTTATCAGTCACCTGGAGGACTCATTAATTTTTGACAAACCAGATAGTACTTATTATGTTATTAGAAATATTCAAAAATTATTAAAACCACAAACGCTTGAAAAAAATGATACCGTAAAACAGGCTATTGATAAATTAATTCAGTATCAATCCAGCTATAATAGTATTGATACGATTAAACATTTTTTGGAATCAAAACTAGAACAAGAAAAATTTTATTATTTATCGGAAGATAAAAATGCTTCTTTTTTGAACGATTCTATTAAAAATGCTGTTAGGTATATCTTAAATCGTTTGCCGAAAGATTCATTGAAACTTATTTTTAAGAATTCAGCGAATGATTCAATATTATTTAAAACCGCCAAAGAACAAATGGATTCTGTTCATTTTAAAATATATGATAATAGGGGAGAATATGCTGTTTTATGGATAAAAAAATATAAAGATAAAACCTACGATTTAAGTCTCGAAGAAGGTACATATATAGAAAAAGCAAAACAGCAAAAAATAGTAACCCGGGAAGTTGATACTGATAAAATTCCAACAGAATTAAAAAAAAGTCGTAAAGTAAATATTATTGTTCCGCTTTGGGATATTGGCAGTACTGCTGATATTAATTTTAATCAGGGATATCAGTCCAATTGGGTAGAAGGTGGAGAAAACAGCTTGTCGGCATTATCTGTATTCAGGTTTAATGCTCAATACACTTATGGAAAACAACGAATATGGGATACAGATATTGAATATAAATTAGGATATTTAAAGGCAGGAGATAATCCTTTACAAAAAAATGACGATCGGTTTGAGTTTAACTCAAAATATGGCCGTACAGCATTTAATAATTGGTATTATAGTTTATTATTTAATTTTAGAACTCAATTTTTAAAAGGTTATGATTATCCCAACGATTCGGTTTCCATTTCTAAATTTATGTCTCCCGGGCATCTCGTATTTTCTTTGGGTTTAGATTATAAACCGAATAAAAATCTAACGGTTCTTATATCGCCAGTTACTTCAAAATTCACCATTGTTTCAGACACGGTAAATTATGATCAAACCCGTTTTGGTGTTGGGGCAAATGAGAAAACAAGGAAGGAAATTGGAGCTTATATTAAAGCTATCTGGAAATACAACATTACCAAAGATATTTTTATGGAAAATAAGATTAATTTCTTTACCAACTATACAAATAATCCTCAAAATATAGATATTGACTGGGAATTAAATTTAAAAATGAAACTTACCCGTTATATCAACATGTCTTTAAATACCCATTTTATTTATGATGATGATGTAGATATACCTGTGTTTGAAGGGGGAGAGCAGGTTGAAGTGACCAAAGGACTGCAATTCAGAGAAGTAATAGGTATTGGTTTTTCATATAGTTTTTAAAAATAAAACAGTATTTTTTCGGGCATGTTTCTCATGGCCATGTAAGCAGGCTGTGTACTGATGAAGAAAGTTTACCCAACAGGACCTTTTAATTGATGAGGAACTTTGATCGGCTACAAGAACAAAAATATAAGGTTGATTTCTATACTTGTTAAAGGTTGCTGATGTTTTGTAGATGGATTTCAATAATGTTCCATTTTCAGCTCTGATTTTTTAAAAAAAATGATATAAAAACCCAAAGGGGGATGATTGCAATAAAGTAATTAGTGGCTATAAGAAAACGTCAATAACTGCGTTACGCTCGCATTGGCAATTAGTCATTTACGTCAGTAAACTCCTGGCTGCCAATTCTTCGCAAG